>JBBSJZ010000016.1:0-24482 GCA_038256795.1 Pirellulales bacterium
CATTTTACCGATCATCCCCCGAGGTTCTTTGCTGCCCGCCCGTGCCAATCGCCGTCTGACCGTCGCCTCGAACAAGGATGTGATGACGCTCGCCCTCGTCGAGTCCGCGGGGGTAGGTAGCCATGACTGGCACACACTCGGTCGCTACACCTTCGATGTCGACCCGACATCTCCCGTGCAAACGCGATTGATTAGCTTCGAAGTCGACATCAATGGTCTGCTCAACGTCCGCGCGCAAACACCGCCGAAGCCCGGTAGTGTCAAGCTCTCTCCTCTGCCTGCGCCGATGCTCGACGATGACACCTTCGCCAGCTGGAACGCCCGTCTGGCAGTGAAGTGAATCGCCGCGTTAAACTGGGGCTGATCCGATCTCACCGCACTTGCATTCCCTTACCTGATCCCGCATTCCTCAATTGCTCTGCACCCATGTCCAAAGCCGTTCTCCTGTTCGCTTCAGCTCGAGACGCACTCGATTGTGATCGGGTGGAAATCGAGATCGCCGATGACGCGACGGCAGCCGACGTTCTGGAAAAACTCGCGACGTTATCACCGTTCATGGCCGAGCTTGTGCCCTCTTGCCGTTTAGCGATCGACGATCGATACGCCGAGGCCTCTGCGAGCATCGCAGGTGCTCGTGAATTGGCGCTCATTCCTCCCGTGAGTGGCGGCTAATGTCGGAGCAAGGCGTTGTTTACGTCGAGCTTGTCGACGAAGCGATCGATGTTGCCCGGTTAATGCCGATGGTCGCGGATCCTGATGTGGGATCGATCGGTTGGTTTCACGGCGTCACACGTCGCACGACGGGCACGCAGGTCACGCGTTCTTTGAGCTACGAGGCGCATCGGTCGATGGCGTGCCGCGAGCTGAGTGAGCTTGCCGCCACGGCGGTGAAACGCTTCAATCTTACCCGCGTGGTGGTCGTGCATCGGCTCGGCGAAGTACCGATCGGCGAGGCGAGTGTCGTGTTGGGCTGCAGCAGCCCTCATCGCCGCGACACCTTCGACGCACTGCCATGGATCATGGACGAATTGAAACGACTTGTTCCGATCTGGAAACAGGAACATTTCGCCGACGGCAGTGAGCAATGGATCCATCCCGCCCCGAACTGAACCCTTCCACGTGGATCGGCAACTACGACGATAATGAACGGAAACCGACGCACTTACTTTGACAACGCTGCAACGAGCTGGCCCAAGGCCGATCGAGTGCAAGCGGCGATCAACTTCTACGTTCAAGATTGTGGCGCGGCGGCGGGGCGAGGCAGCTACCGATCCGCGCACCGTGCGGGCGAGATTATTGACGAAATGCGAACGCGGCTGGCACGCATGCTCGGCGCGGAATCTCGTCATTGCATTTCGTTGCACTCGTCGGGCACCACGGCGCTCAATGCGGCGATCCATGGCCTGCTGCGACCTGGCGATCATGTGGTCACCACCGTGATCGAGCACAACAGCGTGCTGCGTCCGCTCGAATTCCTTCGCAAGAGTTCCCCCATCGAAGTCACGGTCGTCCCCTGTGACGCGATTGGCCAGGTTGCCGCGAGCGATGTGCTCGCCGCCGTCCGACCCAACACGCGGCTCGTCGCGATGTCGCAGGCGAGCAACGTGACCGGCGCCATCCAGCCTGTGGCAGCGGTTGGCGATGAATTGCGAAATCGTGAAACGATGTTGCTTTGTGACGCGGCACAGTCGTTCGGGTACGTGCCCATCTCGGTGCGAAAAATGGGAATCGATTTGTTGGCCATTCCTGGTCACAAGGGCGGCGGCGGACCACTGGGCACCGGGGCGCTCTATGTCGAATCATCCCTTCAGGAATCCTTGCAACCGACGATCCATGGCGGCACAGGTTTCGATTCCGACTCGTTGGAGATGCCGAGCGAGTACCCCGCGAAAATCGAAGCCGGTAACTTAAACGTGCTCGGCTTCGCCGGATGGTTGGCCGCCGCTAGTGCGATGGGCGAAGAAGATGAGGACGAGCGGTTGATGCGAATGCTGGCGATAGGCAAACGTCTCCGCGACGGATTCGCGAGCGTCTCCGGTGTCCACTTGATCGGTGACGATGATTGTTTACCGGTCGTCAGCATCGTGCTCGATGACCTCGCGCCGATCGATGTTGCGACGATATTGGACAGCGACTATGGCATCGAGACCCGGGCGGGTTTGCACTGCGCGGCGCTCATTCACCCACACTTGGGCACCCAGGGCGAAGGCACACTGCGCATTAGCGCTGGCTTGTACACGTGCGATGAAGACATCGATACCGTCGTCAGCGCCGTCAGCGAGATCGCCGCTGAGTGTCAACGGGTTCGTTGAGCGAATGCGGACGTTAGCCATCCAATCGAAACCATCGTAAGCGACCCATGGTCTTTGAGATTGATGGTTGACCTCATCAGTCCATCATCGCATAAGGTATGATGTCGATCCCGGTCGGATCTTCAATATCTCGCTAAATCAAGAGTGACCATCACATGCCAAAGCGATGCGCCGCAACAATCTTCGGCCTGCTGTTCTTTCTGCCATTAGCTTCAGCCAGCACTCGATCCGTCGACGACAATCATTACGACGTTGTCGTCTATGGCGGGACGTCCGCCGGAATCGCGACGGCGATTCAAGTGAAACGAATGGGTAAGTCGGTGGTGTTGCTAGAACCGACTCGACGCATTGGGGGTTTGACGACCGGCGGGCTCGGCCAAACGGACATCGGCAACAAAGCGGCGATTGGAGGGATTTCGCGGGAATTTTATCAGCGGATTCACGAGCACTATCAACAGGCTGAGCATTGGAAGTGGCAAAATGCGGCTGAATACCAAAGCGGCGGCCAAAGTCGCACCGGCGAAGGTGAAGAAACCATGTGGACCTTCGAACCGTCCGCGGCATTGAAGGTCTATCACCAGATGATCGCCGAACAGGATGTCCCCGTCGTGTACGAACAGCGACTCGATCGCAGCAGCGGCGTGCAGTCGACTGGCGGGCGCATCACCAGCATTGAGATGGAAAGTGGCGAGGTCTATTACGGCCAGATGTTCGTCGATGCGACCTACGAAGGCGATCTGATGGCAGCCGCCGACGTTTCCTTCATCGTGGGGCGAGAAGCGAATTCAGAATATGACGAAACCCTCAGTGGTGTGCAGACTCAGCGTGCCATCCATCATCAGTTGGTGAAGTGCGTCGATCCGTATGTCAAAAAAGGCGATCCCGCCAGCGGTCTGCTGCCGGGTGTTGATCCCGCTGGGCCAGGCGAAGAAGGTGCGAAGGATCACCGCGTGCAGGCCTACTGCTTTCGCATGTGTTTGACCGATCATCCTGACAATCGTCTGCCGTGGCAGAAGCCTGAGAACTACAACGCGACCGATTTCGAATTATTGTTCCGAAATTTCGAAGCGGGAGCGAAGGACATTCCGTGGCACAATTCGTCGATGCCCAATCGCAAGACAGACGTGAACAACAACAAGGGCTTCAGTACGGACTTTATCGGACAAAATTACGACTACCCGAACGCCAGCTATGAACAACGGGCGCGCATGGTGCAGCAGCATCTGGATTACCAGCGCGGACTGATGTGGACGCTGGCCAATCATCCGCGTGTGCCGGAGTTTGCGCGTCGGGAGATTTCAAGGTGGGGGCCGTGCAAGGATGAGTTCGGACGCGAAGACGGCTGGCAGCAGCAGTTGTACATTCGGGAAGCCAGGCGGATGATCGGTGATTACGTGATGACTCAACACCATTGCCAGGGCCGAGTCATTGCGGAACGTCCGATCGGTCTGGCGGCCTACACCATGGATTCTCACCATGTGCAGCGTCACGTCGACGCGAGCGGCTTTGTTCGTAATGAAGGCGACGTTCAAGTGGGAGGGTTCTCGCCCTACTCGATTGATTTCGGTTCGATCGTGCCGAAGAAGTCGGAGTGCGAGAACATGGTGGTACCGGTGTGTTTGAGCGCCACGCACATTGCGTTCGGATCGATTCGGATGGAGCCCGTATTCATGGTGCTGGGACAGTCGTCAGCGACGGCCGCCGTGCAAGCGATTGATCAACACGTCGCGGTGCAGGATGTGGACTACGAGCGGCTGCGAAAGCAGCTTGAAAATGACCGACAGGTGCTGCAGTGGACGGGGCCGAAACGCACCCTCGTGACCGGTTCGGCGGCGGAGTCGCTGCCTGGTTTGGTGATCGACGACGAAGCGGCTGAGCGAACGGGCTTCGACACCGCCGGCGCCTCCATCGGGCCGTTCGTTAACAGCGGTTATCGCCATGACAGCGATGGTGGAAAAGGCTCGCAGCAGGCCGTCTTCACGTTCCAGGTCGTAAAGCCGGGACGCTACGCGATTCGACTCGCCTATTCCGCTCACGGCAACCGAGCGTCCAACGTGCCGGTGACGATTGCACAAGGACGTCGCACCCAGTCCTCGCTTTTGAATCAACAAAAGCGGCCATCGGACGCTCCGTTTCAATCCGTCGCCACGATGGATTTCGCAATCGGCAAAGTCGACGTGACGATTGCCAACACGAACACGGACGGCCATGTGGTGATCGATGCGGTCCAGTTGCTGGCCACCGATTAGTGCGCGATTGAAACACCCTTCCCCGCGGAGTTCTGAGGTTTCGTTTCACTTTCCGCGAGGCTAGAATCAGGGGCCCGCCACCCCGCCCGCCGTCAATCATTTCACGCCGTAATTTTCAGACCCATCATGCGCAAGAAGACTGCTCCTCGATCGTCCGCCAGCCTCGCACCGGCAACGACATCGTCGCTCTCTCGTCGTACGGTTCTTAAGGGTACGGGTGCGGCATTGGCGATCCCTTGGCTCGAAGCGATGATGCCGAGAACGGTTCGTGCCGGACAAGCGGCCGCAGGCCCACCCGTTCGTCTTGGGTTTTTCTATGTGCCCAACGGCGTGAATATGACGGAGTGGCGACCGGGGAGTCCCGATGGTGAACAGAAATCGGTCGCGCTCGCCGAGTTGCCGCGAACGCTCCAGCCGCTGGAAAGCGTCAAGGATCGTGTCTTGGTCATGAGTGACTTGGCCGCCGACCATTGTTTCGCCAGAGGTGCGGGCCACGAGCCGGCGGGCGGTGGCTTCTTGGTTGGAAAAAAGTGCAAGCACTCCGAACAACCGGAGGTCGGCGGTACTTCGGTTGACCAAATTGTCGCCCGTGAGATCGGTTTCAAGACCGCCGTCGATTCGCTCGCGCTCGGTATTGATCCTGGCCATCGTGGGGATCACGGCTATTCGGGCACGTACCTTTCGCACATCTCCTGGCGCAACCAAACGACTCCGGCGCCACTGGAGATGAGTCCCAAGCAAGTCTACAAACGATTGTTTCGTGGCCAGCCACCACGGCCAGCGGATTGGTCCCAGGGTGCATCGGCGCCGCGAGTCATCGATAATGCCCAAACGAGTGTTCTCGACTTGGTTCGCGAAGATGCCCGGTCGCTGCAGCGCACACTCGGCGCTGGCGATCGACGCAAGCTTGAGCAGTATTTTGAAGGTCTTCGGTCCATTGAACTACGAATGGCTCAAGCGGATCGCGATGACCACTCTCATCATCGTGACGGATTCGATGGCAACGTAGCATTGGGCACAGACGATCCTGGACTAGCGCCGCTCATGATTCCTGAGATCGATGGTACTCCCGCAGTCTACGGCGATCACGTCGCGCTGATGCTCGACATTTTGACGCTCGCCTTCCAAACCGATTCGACGCGCGTGGCAAGCTTCATGTTCTCCTACGAAAAGTCGGGCCGAGCGTATCCGCAAGTCGACTCACCCGCGGCTCACCACTCGTCGTCGCACCATCAAGATGAAGCTGAGAATTTAGAACGCATCACCCGCATCAACGCGCACCACATGGAACTGTTCGCGGGAATGCTTGAGCGGATGGCGGCGATCGACGAAGGCGGTTCGACGTTGCTCGATAACGTGATGCTGTGTTACGGAAGCGGGATTAGTGATGGCAATAAGCACAACCACGATGATTTACCGATCCTCGTTGCCGGCGGCGGTGGCGGCACGATCAAGGGTGGACGGCACGTCAAACTCGGCGAGAAGACGCCGATTTGTAATCTGTACTTGGAAATGCTCGACCGCGCCGGCGTTCCCCTGGATTCGTTCGGCGATAGCACGGGACGCGTCGGTTACTTGTCGTGAGATTGTTCGTCGTCATCTGCCTGTCGCTTGCCGCTGCGACCCTCGTTCACGCCCAGCAAGATTACGACAAGGATCCCTTGTCGTGGGATCGCCAGATCAGTGCCAAATTCGTGGCCCATTGCTACAAGTGCCATGGCAGTGACGACCCGACCGCAAACGTCGATCTGGCGAGTGACGAGAACCCTCGCTTGATCGTGCAGCACCGCGATCAATGGGAACTTGTTCTTGAATCGCTGAAGAACGAATCGATGCCACCGGAGGATGCGAAGCGAAAGCTTTCCGACGAAGATCGCGATTTGATGGTGCGGTTCCTCGAGCGAACGCTCAACGATGTCGATTGTGACTCCGCCAGTGACCCGGGCCGCCCCGTATTGAGACGGTTGAATCGGACGGAGTATGACAACGCGGTGCTCGATTTAACCGGTTTGGATCTACGTCTAGGTCAGGATTTTCCGGCCGAGACGCAAGCCTACGGTTTCGACAATGTCGGTGACGCGTTGACGTTAACACCGTTGCAAGTTCAACAGTACCACGACGCGGCGCAGACGATCGTGGCAGGGATCATCGCCACTCGTGGCGAAGCCGCCGACACGCCTTACAAGCGAACATTCATTGTCTCGCCCAGCGCGGAGCTCCAGCCTCGCGAAGCGGCCCGCCAAATTGTCACCCGATTCGCACGGGTCGCGTTCCGTCGTGACGCTGCCCCAGCGTTCATCGAGTCGCTCGTCGCCGCTTACGATCGGGCGCGCCGCGAGGGCGCGGATCACGACACAGCCGCCGGGTATCTAATCACCGGAATCCTCGTGTCGCCACGGTTCCTGATGCGAGTCGAAGCTGACCAGCCCGCGACGAACGAACCGTATCCCGTCGACGATTTTGAGCTGGCGACGCGGCTGAGTTTTTTTCTCTGGTCGCGACCGCCGGATGAACGACTGAGCGAACTCGCCGGCAGCGGGCAGCTCGATGAAGCGCTCGACGAGCAAGCGCTCCGGATGCTTGCCGATGATCGTTCGCGGGCGATGGTCGAGAACTTTTTCTTTCAATGGCTCGGCATCAACGAACTGGAATCATTCCAGCCCGATCCGAATGCGTTTGCTGAGTTTGACGAGTCCTTGCGCCACTCGATGCGTCGTGAAGCATTCGAATCATTACGGTTCATCGTTCGCGAGAACCGACCCATCACCGAAATCATTCATGCGGATCACTTGTTTCTCGATGAACGCCTCGCATCCCATTACGATTTGACGCCAGAGTTTGAGCGGTCCGATTCTGAGTTTCACAACGCGGATGATGCATTTCGCAAAGTCGCGATAACGGATGGTCGTCGCGGTGGCTTGTTAACGAGCGCGGCACTGTTGATGCTGCAAGCCGACCCGACGCGGACCAACATCCCACGCCGTGGTAATTTTATCGCGGGTCGAATTCTGGGTGCCCCGCCACCGCCGCCGCCACCCGAGGTGCCGCCGCTCGGCGCGGCGAGCGATGACCGAAAAAGCATGACGCTGCGAGAGCGTTTGGCACTTCACCGTAGCGAGCCCCAGTGCGCATCGTGCCACGACAAGACGGACCCACTCGGGTTTGCACTCGAGAACTATGATGCGATCGGGCGTTGGCGTGATCTCGATAGCGGCCAACCGATTGATGCGTCCGGCGAACTGAGGGACGGGACCGTATTCGCCGGTCCGGCGGAGATGAAGCGGATGTTGCTCGATCGTCGCTCGGAGTTTCGAGAAACCTTTGTCAAGAACTTACTCACCTACGCTCTCGGTCGTGGCATCACCGGTGATGATGAGTGCTTGGTGCGTCACATCACGGAAGTTGCTGCAGCGCACGACGATCGGTTCGGTGACATTGTGGTAGCGATCGTGACCGGTGATGCGTTCCGCAAACGCCGTAATCCCGAGTACTGAATTTGAAATGCTGACACCTCGCACGATTCGCTGTGGCGGCTGTTCTCAACTGCTGAGAGTGGCTCCCAATCCGCAGCCCGTGCAGGTGCAGTGTCCCGGTTGCAAATCACTGTTGCAAGTTCCTGGCACCGCATCCACCGCGGCAGCCACGCCTGCGAAACCGGTCGTCGACTTTAGCAATTTGCCACCGCCGCAGGTGCTTCGCAGCGTCGTCGAGCAACCGCGCGGTTATCGATTGCCCGAACCGTTACCTGAACCCACGTCGGAACCCGTCGCACCATCGAGCCGCCACTCCCAGGACCGGCCGAGAAATGCTGATACGCCTCGTCATCGCGGCCGGCGCAGCGGTGTGCCGGGCTGGGTGTACGTGCTAGTGGTTTGTTTCATTGGCGGGCCAGTGTTGTGCTGCGGCGGACTCGGTGTGGTCGGATTCGTCGCCAAGAACGTCGATCTCGCCACACTCGGTGGTGGACTCAATACGACGGTGAGTCCCATTCTTTTAACCTCGCTGCCAGAACTCGGACCCGTCGAACAATCGCTCGCGTCGGGCGTCAATACTTACTTCGTCCAGTTGACGGGACCCCCTGGAGTTGCGGCCAGCCAGATGGCGATGCGCGTGTACCTGCCTCCCGGTGACCATGCTGAGGGGTCTCTGCCGTGCGTGTTGGTCGCGCCAGCCGGGACGCCGCTACTCCACGGGGCTTCACTCGTTCGTGGTGAAACCTACCATGATGAAACGCTCCCGTACGCCGAGGCGGGTATGGTCGTCATCCAGTACTCGCTCGATGGTCCGGTTCCCGAAGAATCTCGATCCGGCGAAGAGGCGTCCATGCAGGCGATTGCGAGTGCGTATCCCCAGTTTCGGGCGGCCGGAGGTGGCATTGTGAATGGCAAAGTCGCGCTCGAGTATGCACTCGCGAAATTGCCGATGGTGGATGCACAGCGACTTTACAGTGCGGGCCATAGCTCCGCTGGAAACGTGGCGCTTTTGCTCGCCGCGCACGAGTTTCGTGTCAATCGCTGCGTCGCGTTCGCAGCAGCCTGGGATTTTGAGTCGCGATTGGGCGACGCGTTGTCGGACCCGAGCCTTTCACGAGCTTTTCCAGGCATCCGGTCGTTCGTCAAGCAATCTTCACCCATGAACCTGGTGGACAAAATCCGCTGTCCCGTGATGGCATTTCAATCGCGCGACGACGACAACGTGCCTCACGCGGACGCGGAGAAATTCATCGCCAAGATGGAACAAGCGGGTCAGAAAGTCGAGTTCGTTTCTGTGACCCGTGGTGGTCACTACGATTCGATGATTGACCCAGGGATCGGCCTCGCGACTAGATGGCTCCAGCAACCTCGCGTTGATTAGGGTGGGTCAACCAACTTGTCTCGCTTGCGTAAGGTTTCACTCACCCGCCGCAACACGGCCCGTTCGTTGGGTGTGAGCGATTTTTCGCCTTCCGAATGGAGCTTAGCGAGAATCTCATCGAGCTTTGCCGCGTCAACCGCTTCGCCATGTTCCCGAGCCATCGCCTGGCGCAAGCGACGACGTCCCGCGAGCGAGCGGACGGTTTGCATTTGACGCTTTGTCCATGATCCAGGTCGGCTGGCGATTCGCGGTGCTGGACCGAGCCGCGCCGACTCAGCGTTCACGAGACTCCACAGCGACACTTCAATATCATCGCTTCGCGATGTTACCCAAAGCATCACAGCGATGATCATGAGGACTGGCCAACGTTGGATCGAGTCGCCAACTTCGAGCGGCATGATCGCCAGTGCGACCATCGCCACAAGCACTGCGACGAGCACAATCATCCGCTGGGCGACGAGCACAATGGGCTTCAAGTCCAAGTGGCGAAGCGCGGCGGCAGCAACCCCCAGCAGCACCTGGCGTCCTGGAGTGCGCGGTAACGGAAAAAACTGGCAGAGCATCTGAATGATGAGCAACAAGCCGCCGGATTGCCACACGCGGTCTGTGGCGGAATTACCGAGTGAGGGGATGGCGATCGGTTTTTGGGTCACCCAGAACGCTTCGCCAGCCCAACCGACGCCAATCATCGTGCTGGCAATCGCAGCTAACACGAGCGGGATGACGGTGGCGACCGCGAGAATGACCAAGTGTCGTGGTCGCTGGTGAACCGGAGGAAACTCGACACCGAGCAATCCGACCGTGACGCTCTCGCAGGGTTGGTTCCAGACGCCCCAGACCGCCAAATGGGAGACGACTTGGACAAGGTAGCCAGCGAACCAGAACGTCACGCCAATCCCGAGTCCACTCGCCACGTCACCGAATTCTGCACGTGTGCGTGCGAGCGCCACCCCGATGACGCACGCGACCAAGGCGACCGGCAATCCGTAGGTGATGTAGATCCGCGAAGTCCCCAGCGACACGCAACGGATCGATGGCGCCGCCGGCTCAATCGCCTGACGCAATTCCAGGAGTTCGCCGCGATCCTTTCGTGGCGGCGGCGAAGCGTCGGGATTGAGTGGCATGATGGAACAGCTTCTTCAAAGTGCCGCGACGCTGAATTTACGTCACCCTGACATTTTTACCATCGAGCAAGCTTTCGTCCACCAGCGAGCGACAGTTTCATAGATCTCCTCTTCCCACGACGCGTGGGGAGACGCCATCAAGCGGAAGTTGTTTTTGAGCCATTCCTAAGCATCTTCCCATTCTTCTTCTTCCGCCGTGACATCCTCGTACTCCTCGTCGTCGCCCGCTGAGTCCGCCTGCTCGCCGGCCTCGCCATGCTCGTCGGCCGCATGATTCGGTTGGATTCCTTGCAGCGATTGCCACTTATCCATCGTGAGCAGCACGTCACGCGCTTGGCTGCCATTGTAATCGCCGACGATACCGTCTTCAGCCATGTAGTCGATGAGTCGTGCGGCGCGTCCGTATCCGATGCCGAGACATCGCTGCAGAAGCGATACGCTTCCGCGTCCTTCACGGACGACCACTTCGATCGCGCTGTCGTACAGATCGTCTCGCTTCTTGATGCTTTCGATCGTCTTGCCTCCACCGGCTTCGCCGTCTTCGTCAGCGACTTTCAAGTTCATCAATTCGCCGACAAAGTTTTGCTCTCCCATACTGCAGTGGTCGACAACTCGGTCGATTTCTTCATCCGACAAGTAGGTACCCTGACCACGCAACAACGTACTGGTGCCCGGCGATAGGAATAGCATGTCGCCGTTTCCGAGCAACTTGTCGGCGCCGTTCTCATCGAGCACACCGCGGCTGTCCGTTTTACTCGCCACTTGGAAGCTCAAGCGGGCGGGCAAGTTGCTCTTGATCAATCCGGTGATGACGTCGACGGTCGGTTTTTGGGTCGCCAGAATCAAGTGGATACCGACCGCTCGAGATTTTTGGGCCAAGCGAATGATGTGCGTCTCAACGTCCTTGCCCGCCGTCATCATCAAATCTGCCATTTCGTCGGCGACGATGACGATGAACGGCAGCTTGTCGGGAACACCGTGGGCACCATCCGCCTCATCGATTTCGAGCCGACGCAGCACCTCTTCGCGACCGAGATCATTGAAACTATTGATGTGACGGACGCCGACTTTCGCGAGCAACGAGTATCGCTCTTCCATCTTTTCGACCGCCCAAGCCAAGATCGCCTCGGCCTTCTTCATGTCCACGATCACGGGATGCATCAGGTGTGGTAAACGACCATACCCGCTCAACTCGACCATCTTCGGATCGATCATCAACATGCGGACCTCATCGGGTCGACATGTCATCAACATGCTGGCGATGATCGTATTCAAACACACCGATTTACCCGTACCGGTTCGACCGGCGATGAGCAAGTGAGGCATTTTGGCGAGGTCGACGACCATCGGATTACCACTCACATCCTTGCCCAAAAACACGGGGATGTTCATCTTCTTGGTGCGACCGTCAGCCTCTTCGATCACGTCCCGCAGCTTGACCACTTGCCGCCGCTCATTGGGGATTTCGATTCCAACAGTATTCTTGCCAGGAATCGGTGCGACGATCCGCACGCTTGGGACCCGCAGTGCGATCGCGAGGTCGTCGGATAGACCCGTGATCTTGGATAGACGCAAACCCGCCTCGAGCTCGATCTCGTACTGGGCGATCACGGGACCCGTTTCGATTTCGACGACTCGAATGTTGAAGCCGAAGTCTTTGAACGTCTCTTCGAGAATTTTTGCCTTGCGCCGGACTTCGATGAGTTGCTCGTCGTAGCAGATATCGTCGCTGGCCTCGAGCAATTCGATACTCGGTAACGTGTAGTCCTCGCTACCATCGGGCGCCGCTTCGCGAACCGCTTCGTACAACTCTTGCCGCGCGTCCTGCTTCTTGGGCAACTTGATTTTGGGTGCCGGTCTTTCGTGTTCAGGATCACTGCGCAGCGTCAACGTCTCGTTGTCAACTTCGAGTTCACGCGTCACGGTTGACGAGGTTTCCTCCGCTGTTTGTTCCTCTTCCGCTTCCTCCTCCTCCTCGTACTCGTACTCCTCGTCACCGCTGGTCGCATCGGGGATCATCGTTAGCGGATCGATTTCATCGTCGACCGACGACTTCTTACCCAGCGCGCTGAGTCCCTTGGCAACGGCTGCGCCGGCGAGACCGATGGCGCCGAGTGCAGCGGCTTTCTTGGCCAGGTCGGCGACCGGATTCGAAAGCGTTTCGCCAGTGGGCTTTGCGGCGTCAGGGCTCTCGACGTCCGATGTGGGGCGACGGTTTCGCGGCAGTTTGATGTTGGGTTCGAGAATCAGATCCGCGTCCGGGCGCATCACCGGTTGCGGCTTATTGGCTGGGTTGGGCAGCAACGGATCGGTCTCGTCACCCTCGCCGCTGGCGTCGAGGTCGGTGAGCGAATGACGTCGACGCAGGTTGATGGGTACGGCTTGGCGTGCTCGATCGAAACCGCGTCGCGAAACACTCGCGCCGCCCGCAAGGAGGATACGACCGGCATAAAGCAGCGCGTAGTCGGTCACGAGCAGTAACCCGACTGCGAGAATGGTGAGCGTCAGGATCCACGATCCCGCTGGCGCGAAGTGCTCGTGCATGAGCGTGCTCGTCATCGCACCGAGATATCCGCCGCCCCCCACCACCGGCAACACGGGCGCTCGAAACGGTACCATCGCGGCAGCGGTGGCGGCAGCGATAACGACAATTGTTCCGCCGAGCGACCGCAGCACCGGCGCGTTGAGTTTGCCCCGAACCAACAATGCGGTCGCCACGCCACCCGACGCGGCGATCACCAACGAGGCGGCCAAACCGATCGAAGCGAATAGCGCCGACGATAGCAGCGCCCCCCAATAACCGCACGCGTTCGTCACGAATTCGTTCGTCGGATAGACGCTCGGATGCGGCGAATAAAGAGAACTGAGCGGCCACACCGGTGATTCAATCGGGTCCGCCGGATCACATGTCACGACCGATATCGTCATCAACAGCGTGACGGCAACAAGTGCAATCGCGGCGAGATCGCGGCTTAAGTTCGGTTGACGTGGCTGAACCAGATCGGCGTCGGTGGTCGGCTTCTTCATCGCACCGGGGTCAGAGGGCAAGCTGGAATTGATGTGGGGAGACCCGCCAGCCACCGCCGAAGCGGTACTCGCGCACATCAATCAGCATCGGTGCTTCCCATTGAAAAATTGACGTGAAACCGTGGTGCCATCACAACCGCATCATTCGGGAATGCGTTGAATCCGGGTGGATGCTGCTAGCCGCTTGAGAATGGCGGCGGCTCGATCACATCGGCCAGCGGTAGCACGAAGATTTTTCCATCACCGATTTCACCCTCGCTGCCCGTTCGCGCGACGCTGCAAATCAGGTCGAGAATTCGCTCAAGATCTTCATCGCGAACGACGATTTCCAGCGTGATCTTGCGGAGCAGATCGACTCGATACTCGTTGCCGCGAAACGTTTCACGCTGGCCCCGCTGGCGACCGTATCCGAGCGCGTCGCAAACGGTGAAGCTCTCAATCCCGGCGCTGGCGAGTGTTTCACGAATCGTTGATAACTTCGTGGGCTGGATGATCGCCACAATCATTCGCATCGGCATTCGTCTCGTAATTCAAGGTCAAAGTGTGATCAAGGATTGTTTTTCGATCGAACACGCCATTGCGTCGAGTATCCGCTGGGTATCGAGGGCTTGTTCCCAGTATTCATCGAGCGGTTCGGCGCCGATCAAACGCGTGATCATCGCGCGCTCTTGGCTGCCCTCGAACCCCAATCGCTCGACCTCACCGGACGCTTCATGAATCCACGCCCCGGCAGGCTTGTCAGCCCAGGGACGTGTGAAATCGTCACACACGAGTGACGAAGAACTGCCCGCGATCTCGCACCACTTGCGCGTCGCCGTATCATAACCGCAAGAGATTGTCGCCGTGATGCCATGGGCAAAGTTGAGCAGCGCCGTCACGCGGATGGACACGTCGTTCTCAAAGTAACCTTGCGCCAGCACGCTCTGCGGAAGCTCGCCGGCGGCAAAGCGAATCAATCCGGCACAGTACCAACCGAGATCGAGTAAACAACCGCCTCCGAGCTCAGGGCGGAGTCGGTGATCGTCCGACAAAAAAGGTCGATAGAATGATACGCCCGTACTGATATGACCGATCGTTCCGAACCGTCGTTCGTCGAGCAATTGGCGAAAGTGGCGAGTGCGGGGATGGTGCAACCACGCGGTCGCGTCGAGCCAACGGACGCCGTTGCCCGCGCATGCCTTGGCGAGTTCGAGAACATTCTCCGTACACAGAGCCAGCGGTTTTTCGCACAGCACATGTTTCTTCGCCTGCGCGGCGCGAATCGTCCAGAGCGCGTGCAAGGACGGCGGTAGCGAAATGTAGACCGCGTCGACATCCGCACGGGCAAGCAACTCGTCGTAGCCCGTTACGGCCGCCGAAATCCCGTACTGCTGGGCAAACCAAGACGCCCGATTCGCATCCCGGCTGGCGATCGCCGTCACACTCACGCCTTCCGTCGATTGCAGATCAGCCACCAATCGGCGAGTGATCCGGCCGGTACCCATAATTCCGAAGCGTGTATTCATGCATCGAGTGTAAAGCAGAACTCGGTATTTGGGAATTCCTGGAATCGGCCCATCCAGGCCTGGTGACTACGCCGCGGCGTAATGAATTCCAGCCTTCGTCCGCCCCGTCGGATGAATCGCGCCTACGTGCTTCAACACGTAAGCGATTTTCTGCGCCACCGAGCGAGGTCGCGCGGTCGCTATGGCGATCGTTTCCGTCGTGATCGTCTCGATACCACCGGGCCAATTGATGACCCGTAGCAGGTCGGACGGCTCATGAAATTCAAAACTTTCCAGGATCGATTCGAGCTTCACATCGTGGATCGCGTAGTCCTTCTGCCAACGACGTCGCCGCTTCGGCTTTTCCGCCGGCACCCGAATTTGCTCGACATCCACGAGCACGACTTCGATCGTCAGATTCGGGTGAGGAAAAACTTGCGTCAAATAAATCAGCTCATCGAACACATCGACCACGTGCCCACGCTTGGGACTCATCCGACGCGAGATGATGCGACCGTCCGCGCACTCAAGTCGCGTGATGCGAGTTCGGTGAAAAACTGGCTTGACGATCCGCAAGCGATGTCGGCCGAGCAATCGCTTGGCTTTGCTGCGCAGCGCCGACAATGACGCGCACTGGATCTCGATCAATTCGTCCTCGCGAATGGCGTCGATGCGAAACGAACCTACCGTCACTTCGGTCTCGTCACTGGACGCCGCATAAGCGTGTTTCAATTGGCGATGAAGTGAAGTTTCCATGGGGCGAACCTATTCCGGTTCGATGCCGAAGTCGCGAATCGTGGTCAACGTGATCAGTTCTAAACCCTTGGCGGCGAAGGCCTCTTTGCCACCCGCCAAGCGATCGATGATGCCGATCACGCGCTCGACCTTGAGCCCGAACGCCTCGCAAGCTTCGACGGCTTTGAGCGCGCTTCCACCGCTGGTGATCACGTCTTCGACGATCACCACGTGCTGGCCAGGCTCGACGGGGCCTTCGACTTGCTTGCCCATGCCATGACCCTTCGGTTCTTTGCGGACCATAAAACCCTTGAGCGGCATTCCGCGTTGTCCAGCAATCGTGACAATCGAAGCGGTGATCGGGTCCGCACCGATGGCCATTCCACCGACGGCATCCGGCAGCTCACCGAGCGACGCGATCACCTCGAGCATCCCCTGGGCGATGAGGTTGGCGCCTTGGGGGTGAAGCGTGATGCGTCGACAATCGAGGTAGTAGGACGCCTTTTTGCCGCTGGCGAGTGTGAACTCGCCGCGCTGGAGCGACTCAGTCTCAAGCAGCGAAATCAATGCGGTTCGGTCGTAGGCCATCGTCGTGGGTGCTCTCGTGGAATTACTTCAACTCACAAGCCGAACATCTTAACGACGAATGGTCACCGAAGAACCCTGGGACAAAATGCCGTACAAGTCATCGGCATAGTCGCCCGCCAAACTGACACAACCGACCTGGCCAGGGCGAGTTCGATCGGGGCTGCCGTGAATCGATAATTGACCGCCCAAGTCCATCCACACGGTCCCATAAGGATTGTTGGGACTGTTCGCCGGAACCGGCGTTCCCGACGCATCGTAGTACGTCCGTGAAACCTGTTTCTCGAGCACCGCATAGGTGCCAGGCTTGGGCTCAGGATCGTGCCCGGCGGCGACTGGAAAACGACACGCGTAGAGATCACCAAGAAACAATGTCAATTCGCTGCGTCCCAGGTCGATATCGGCGCGAAAGGGTCCACGGACGACTTTCAATTCGGTGCCCGGTAATACCGTGACGGGATCCGTGATGCCGTTGATGTTGGCGAGCAATTGCCAAGGCACATCATACCGTCCCGCGATCTCCATCAACGTCTCGTTGTTGCCGACACGGTGCGGCTGTTCGAGTAAGTGACGACGCGAGTAGATCACCTCACCGGCAAGAACATCGAGCCGGCTGAGCAATTGTTCGCGGTCCGAGGGTGTGAGGTTAGGTGTCGCGTAGAACAGGCTCAACGTCGCCAACGCTTCTTTGCGTTGATCCGCCTTGTATTGTTTGTCCGCTGTTTGAATGGCGTTGACGAGCCCCAAATTCGCGGGCGACTCAACCGGATTGGCCGCACCCGCGAGCGGAGGTGACGCGAAGCCCGATGATGATGTCGCCGACGCGGTCTTGATGAGGTCACTGGGCGGCAAAGACATGCCGACCGGTTGTGCCTGCGTTCGTTGGTCCGACAAAGATGCGGTGGTGGGCTTGGCATCCGCGGACGACGATCCGCTGCGATCGCCTAGTGAGTACGAAAGCCCCTCGGACTTGGCGAAACTGGACGCGACTGAATTTGGGTCGGGCAGCGAGAATTGTTCGTTCGTCGCGGGGTAACTACGAGTCGGATCCGCTTGCGGCGATGGGCTGGAGAACGAGCTCGGCATTACGGCTGGTAAAGGGGCGGGCCCCGTCGTTGGCACCACCTTCGGGTCCGACGATGCGAGTGCATTCGTGGATACTCCGATCTCTGGGACGCCGAACTCGACGTTCGCCATGGCGGGAGCGGTCGAATCGGCTCGCGGTCCGGTGAGAGGGCCCTGGCCGTCGTCGATCGCAAACATTTCCGACGGCGACGGGAATCCCGACTCGATGTCGAGCTCGCCAGTTTCAACGAGCATCGTCTCGATCTCCGCGGGAAGCGGCTCGGGCGGCGTCGTGAGTGAGACATAGGCACCGTACAGCACCGTCATGATAAGAACGACTATGGCTGCGGTTTTCAGCGTTTGCACGACTGTCCTCCGTGACGGGTCAAGCAAGTTAATCGGATTCGATGAGCGAAAAAGTCTCGGCTTGAAGGGCCACGAGACTTTGATCGCTCGGGGAGCCTAGCTCATCTTCGATTCCCAACGTAACCCCAGTTTTCAAACGAGGGACGTGCCAGGATGCCGTTCGAGATTCACTCCGCCGCAAAACTCTCGAGCGCCTGGTCCTTCTTCTCGTGGATGTGGAAGATTTTCGTCAGCCGCGTGATCTTGAAGATTTCTAAGATGCCCGGCGACATCCCACAAAGTGCGAGTTTGACATCGGCAGCTTTGCATTTCGAATTCAATGTCACCAACTTTGAGATCATCGCCGATGACATGAAAGCGACATCACCGAAGTCAATCACCAGCTTTTTGTTCGGAGCCTGCAGCGCCGCCTCCTCGAGATCACGACCGATCTCATCGATTTGGGTGCTGTCTTGGATTTTCCTGACATTGAACCGCAGGACGAGCAAATTGCCCTCGGTTTGCTGGGTGATGGTCGACATGTCCGAAATCCAAGGTTCACGGGAATCGTGAAGAGGCAGTTAGCGAAAGTATTCACCCACCTGAATGAGATGCCAACGAGCATCCAATGAGCGAATGCCATTGTAACATGGAACCGCGAGGATGAAGGTGTGATTGCTGGGTTTAGTGGGCGCTGAGGGACTCGAACCCCCGACCCTCTCGGTGTAAACGAGATGCTCTAACCAACTGAGCTAAGCGCCCGAAGACGCGAATCGACCGCCAAGGGCGACGAGTTCGCGAGGGTGGAACCTAGCAATCACAAACAATCGATCGCGATCGTGCGATCTCGATCGAGATGGATTTTATCGACTGAGAAGTCGTGTGCGTCGCGAACGGCGTTCGGCTCGAAGACGGTTGCGGCGATTGGTTTCGCTCGGCTTTTCGTAGTATTCGCGGCGTCGCATTTCTTTCTTGATGCCACTTCTTTCGACCAACTTACGGAAGCGGCGAACAGCCTCCTGAATCGTTTCTCGATCGCGAACTACTAGCTTGACCATGTCTACTCCGAAAACCCTCGATTTGAGTCAAAACGCATTCGTATTCCCCTGTCTCATGAGCCATGTGCTCAACTTGGAATTCAAGGACCTGGTATTCCAGGCACTCGCCGAATTGGACGATTGAGCCGCGAAACGCGACGCTGCGAAACCGGCACCTCCGCCCACCAGCGTGCTTGCTAGCTGCGGAGGCCCCGGAGTCTAACGATCGACCCCGGCTGGAGGCAATGGTCGTCAGCCCTGAATCTTGCACTTCGGGCAGGATTTTGGCCAGATTCTCGCCCCAAGGGTCATTTGACCCGATCCGGCTCTCCCGGCCGGCCGGCTCGAGCAATCGTTAAGGTCTTCCAGGCTTGACTAACCGGATCTCTTGGCGGGGATGTGTCGTGTCCGCAGATCAAACGTCGAAGGAAAAGACGGCCAGGCTGCCGAAGCGTCCGCGGGATTGCCACGAAGCCGGGACTTGTTTCTTCATTTTTTCGAGTGAAACCCGGATGTCACCGACACCCACGAGTCTTTCTAGTGAAACTGAGGCCGGTCATCTGCTCCATGATTTGGAGCGACGCCAAGATGAGGTCATGGCACAACTCGACGACCTCGACGCGAAACTCAGCGAAGTGCTGCGTGGTTTGGGGGTCAGCTTGGACGAAGACATCCACCCGACGCTCGTTTAATCACGAATGAGTTGATCGCGAATTAGTCTTCGTTGCCACGGCTCAAGTGTCCGCTGCTATTGATCGCGAGCACCAAGCGAAGCATCACGGCGACGCTGGCGAAGACGCCGAGCAAACCGAGTACACTCAATCTCTCGATGCCGAGACTCGTGGCTTGCGGGAATAGCACCGGCGGCACTTTGAACGCGAGTAGCAACGAAGAGCCGAGGAAAACGGCGCTGGCCATGATGCCGAGCACCAATCGATTGACGGTCGGGCCGAGTCGTCGGTGCTCGAGATTGAGGCTCAATCCACCGCGCCGCGCGATCTTGACCATCCCCATCAATTCATCGGGCATGGTCTCCAGAAAATTTTCGGCTTCGAGGTAGATCCGTCTCGCCTGACGAGCCCGACGTCGGGGGCTCAATCGACGGGCCATCGAGCGCCGCACGTAGGTCTTGACGACGTCCAGTGAATCGAAGCGCGCTCCGAGTTCCTTCAGCGTACCTTCGAGTGAGATCATCATCTTGAGCAGCAGCGCCGATTGGCTCGGCAGCTTAATCGCGTGGCGATGCAGCACGTCGCTGAGGGCATTGAGAGCCCCGGCCAGATCGAAACTGCCCAAACGTTGCCGACCGTAGGTGGCGATGAAGTCGGCGACATCGATCGATAGACTCGATTCATCCAGCGTCGCGGGAGCGTCGCCGACGCGGCGAATCAATCGCGTTAGTCGATTTTGGTCACCGGCAGCAACGGCCATCAACATGTCTTCGATGGTCTCACGCAGTGACTCGTCAATCCGCCCGACCATCCCGAAGTCGAGAATGCCGAGGCGACCGTCGGCGAGCAGGATCAGATTGCCGGGATGCGGATCGGCATGAAAGAGGCCTTCGTCAAACAGCATCCCTAGATAAACACTGGCAATCGTCTTGGCGAGGCGTTCGCGATCGGCGCTCGCGAGCGTGATCGTGGTGACGGTCGCGTCGTCGGTCGCGTCGTCGCGGGCTGGCGGTAGCGCATCGCGGGCGGCAATCACATCGGCGAGAGGTTGCCCGAGAAGCTCTTCCATCACGAGCACTCGCCGCGTGCACAAGCTTTCGATCGGTTCCGGAATAACGACTTCGTGATGACGGTCGGCGAGTATCGCGCGAAAGTGCTCGAGATGTTGCCGCTCGCGGTTGAAATCGAGTTCACGAAGCAGCATCGGTGAAAGTTGGCGAACCATCTCGCGCGGTCCCCAGGCGGCGAATCCGTCAACCCGTTCCGCAAGATCCGCGAGCCCGCCGAGCACGTCGATGTCCTGCAACATCGTTTGTTCGATTTGTGCACGCTGGACCTTGATCACGACGCGGCGGCCATCGCGGAGCACGGCGCGGTGAACTTGTCCGATCGATGCGGCGGCGAGCGGTTCCGACTCGACGCTTTGGAGAAACTCGTCGTAGCGATCGCCGAGCTCATCCCGCAGCGTTCGTTCGACGGTCTCGATCGGATCGCCAGGCACGTTGGAACGCAAACGCTTGAGTTCATCCCCCAGCTTCGGGCCGACCAAGTCGGGTCGCGCGGCGAGGACTTGGCCGACCTTGATGAATGTCGGACCCAGTTCGGTGAGCGCCATCCGCACGCGTTGCTCACGTGAGTATTGCGACAACGGGATGCCGCCCCGATCCTTGAACAGATCGCGAAACGGCAGCGATTCGAATCGGCTCAACCAGTCCGCGAGTCCGTACCGCTGCAGCACGTGGAGGATTTCCCGCCAGCGCTGGAGATTACGATACAGTTGTGGGATGGCCGTAATTTTCATGTCGAAAACAAAATGGCGAGCGGCGGCGTTAGGAATCTCATTCTGATTGCGACGCTAGGTCTGGAGGACTCAAAATGGCCGATCTGCTCGCGGCAACCTCGAATTGGCGCAGCCGTCCTGCAAAACTTGTTCGTTCGTTATAATCGGTCACCGCACATCGTCGTCAATCTTCAGGAGACATCGCTTGACTTCCTTGCCGCCCGTCGCCCAGCCGTCGCTGGCTCAATCCGTCGCAGCGCTACACCCCCTTAAACCCTACAAATCGCTCGAGCCAGCCGAATTGCAGCAGCGGATTGAAGCGGTCCGCGGCCAGCTCGGTGACGCGTTGATGATTCTCGGGCATCACTACCAGCAAGACGAGGTCATTGCCCACGCGGACCTTCGCGGAGACAGTTACCAACTCAGTGAGATGGCGGCGGGCAGCACGAATTGCCAGACGATCGTTTTCTGCGGCGTCCATTTCATGGCCGAGACGGCCGACATCCTCGCCAATCGGCCTGAGAAGCTCGCCGCTCGAGCCGGTCGCCGAGTCACGGTCATCTTGCCCGACATGGCGGCGGGATGCTCGATGGCGGATATGGCGGCAATCAACCAAGTCGAAGCCGCTTGGGCGGACATGGGCGAAGTGATCGATACGAGCCGGTTGATCCCGGTCACGTACATCAACAGTGCCGCGAGTTTGAAGGCGTTTTGCGGACGTCACGGAGGCATCGTGTGCACGAGCAGCAACGCCGCCGCCGTCATCCAATGGGCATTCGAGCGAGGAGATCGGGTTCTGTTTTTCCCCGACCAACACCTCGGTCGGAACACCTCGCTCGCCATGGGTATCGAGGAATCACAAATGCCCGTTTGGGATCCGTACGCACTCGAGCTCGGTGGAAACACGGACGAAGCGATGCGGAAAAGTCGGGTCGTGCTTTGGAAAGGTCACTGCAGCGTCCACCAAATGTTTCGTGCCGAGCACGTCGCGGCCTTTCGTGAGCAGCACCCCGGCATCAAGATTTTAGTCCACCCCGAATGCCCTCGTGAGGTGAACGATCTCGCCGACGTCTCGGGTAGCACCGGCAAAATCATCAACACCGTCCGTAACAGCCCCGCGGGTACCAAGTGGGCGATCGGAACCGAATTGCACCTCGTCAATCGATTGAAGGCCGAGCATCCCGAACAAGAAATCCACTTCCTCAGTCCGGTGGTGTGCATGTGCGCGACGATGTATCGCATCGACCTGCCGCATTTGTGCTGGGTCCTCGAAAACCTCCGCGATGGCCATGTCGTCAATCGCATCGACGTCGACCCCGAAACATCGAAGTGGAGTTTGATCGCGCTGGAGCGAATGCTCGCTGTCAAGTGAGCTCGCGTTATTCGCCAACACGAGCGACGCGACCACGTCCTTCCATCCATGAAGCTTTTCGCTTTGGGTGCGTTACCGAACTCAACGGAGAAAACCGGTTGAGTCCGAGTGCTAACGCTCAACGCTAGCGAGCCGACAGTCATTTTCCACGTGCGGCTAGGTCGTCGACCGCCCGAGATCGTGTCACTCGGGTTCGTCGCTATCACGCGACCGTTTTTCCAAGTACATCTTGATCGGGACTTCGCCGAACGGCAGGTGATCGCGCATGACGTTGATGAGAAAGCGACGGTAGTCGTTCGTGATCGCCTTGGGTTCGCTGCACATCACCACGACCGTCGGCGGTTGCGTCGACACTTGCGTGGCGTAGAAGATCCGCGGCCGACGTCCATGCTGCATCGGTGGCTCGTGGGCCTCGACGGCCGCGCGAATCACGCGATTCAAAATGCCCGTCGACACACGTTCCGCGGCTTGCTTGTGCAGCATCTGGGCATGGTTCAACAGCGTCTTGACGTTTTTGCCGGTTTGACCCGTGATGAACGCGATCGGGGCGTACGACAGCGTCGGGAATTGCGCTCGCAAGTAATCGACCCACTCGTCCGTCGTCGCAGTGCCGTGCAACTTGTCCCACTTGTTGACCACGAAGATGCACGGCTTGTAATTCTCCATCACGTAACCGAGCAATTGTTTATCGACCTTGCTCACCGTTTCCATCGCGTCAAAGAACATCAACACCACATCGGCGCGGCGCACGCTTCGCTGTGCCCGGTGCATCCCGTAGTATTCCAGATCCGTCCGTTGGCTCTTGCGTTTACGCAGCCCCGGTGTATCGATTGCCGTGAATGTTTGACCGTCCATCTCGAAGTGAACGTCGACGCTATCGCGGGTCGTCCCAGGCACTTCACTGACGATCATGCGCTCGTCTTCGGCCAATGAATTGACGAACGTGCTCTTGCCGACATTCCGCCGACCGACGATCGCGAACTTCATCTGCGATTCTTGGGCGAGCTCGTCGTTGGCTTCCGGCAAACAACTGACGATCAATTCGAGCAAATCTTCGCGGTTACGATTCTGTTGCGAGCTCACGCACATCATCTTGCCGCGACCGAGTTGATGAAACTCGTCGGCATGAATGTCCATGTGGTCCGAGTCTGCTTTATTGGCGACGACGATGACCGGAGCTTCCACGCCCCGCAACCGTTCAGCCACCATTTCGTCGAGTGGCATCAACCCGGCGCGGACGTCAACCACGAGCAGCACCAAATCCGCCGAATTGATGGCGAGTTCGATTTGGCGACGGATATCCTCCGTCAAGTCGTCCGCATCCTCGACGCCCATTCCGCCCGTATCAATCAGCTCAAAGAAGCGCTCGTTTGATTCGACGAGCGTCGTCATCCGGTCCCGGGTGACACCCTCGTAATCGTCGACAATGGCCAAGCGGCGACGAGCCAGCCAATTGAAAAGGCTGCTTTTTCCGACATTGGGTCGGCCGACAATCGCGACTTGGGGAACGGGCATGGGAGCTTCGGGCGATGTGAAAACCGCACAGACTACTCGCGCCAAGGCGTTTTGAGAACGCCTCGCACGTGATTGATGGCAAGGTTTTCGCGGACTGGAGGTTCACAGCCGGACCTTCGCCCACCTAGACTGGCGCAATGACATCACATGCTGTTGACACCGACGACTCACCGCGGCTGGACCCCCGCGAGATTGCTGCTGCAGCCGCTTCGCTTGCGGATCACCTGCAGCGGCTCGGTGTCCAGTACGTGCCAACCGCCAAACCCGAGGGAATCGCCCAGTGGACGAGCTCGTTCGCGGCGCCGGAGCCGATGGTCGCCACAGCAA
>JBBSJZ010000017.1:0-24344 GCA_038256795.1 Pirellulales bacterium
AATTTCGCCGAGGAATCCCGTCAAGTCACCCTCACGATCATTGTCTTGGAATGCTCCCAAGGCGCTCGCGACTTCACCCAGTGACGCCAAACGCATTTCACGTTCTTCGGGTTGGTCGTAGATGCGAGTGATCTCCGCGGCGTACGCGGTCCGTGTCATCAGCGTCTCGTAGGCAGCGGTGAGCGACTCACTTGCCGCGCGTTGTCGGACATCTTCGGCGATCGATGCCAAGTCCGCGATGCCTTGCCGAGCCGCGGGCGGCAGATCTGAAATCGCCGCAGCGTTTCGCATCACTTGCCAGATTGGAATGCCTCGTTCCACGGCACGCTGCATCAGCAATCCGACCGTCTTGGTGCTCAAGCCTCTCGCGGGCGTGTTGATGATCCGCAACAGTGAGATTTCGTCGTCGGGTTGCTCGATCCATTTTAGATACGCGACGATATCGCGAACTTCGCGACGATCGAAGAACGACTGGCTTCCAAGCATCACGTAGGGCACTTTCGCCTTCCGTAGTTCCGTTTCGAACAATCGCGGTTGTTCATTGGTGCGGAATAGAATCGCGATATGCTTGGGCTGGATGTGCTCGCGCTCGATCATGTGCGCGATCTCGCTGACCACGAGTTTACTTTCGGCGATTTCGTCCTTGTGTTGCAGAATGCGCGGCCGCGGTCCGTCGGGTCGACTCGGCTTGAGCACCTTTTCGTGCCGATTTGTGTTGTAGCCGATCAACTGGTTCGCCATTGTGAGAATCGCGCCCGTCGAACGATAATTATCCTCGAGCCACACGACGGTGGCATCGGGCCAATCCTTGTTGAAGTTCAAAATGTGGGTGACGTCGGCACCGCGCCATGCATAAATCGATTGATCGTCATCGCCGACGACACACAGATTGCGATGCCGCATCGTCAAGTGCTTGGTGATGCGATATTGGCTACCGTTCGTATCTTGGTACTCATCGACGAGCACGTGGTCGTACTTCGAGGCCTCTTCATCGCGGATCGCGGGATGCTCGTCGAAAAGCAATTCGGTGTTGAGAAGTAAGTCGTCAAAGTCCATCGCGCCACGCGCCTTGAGCGCTTCTTGGTAACGACGGTAACCGGACGCCGCGAAGTGCTCTTTGTCGGTGCTAGCTACGAATGAGGCGCGATCGGGACGGATCGACGCGTTCTTCCAATTGCTAATGATGTTCAGCAAATCCGCAGGCTTGAGTGCCGTGTTGGGCAGTCTCAATTCACGGAGCACCCCGCGGGCTAGCGATTCTTGGTCGCTGCGATCATAGATCGTGTACTTCGCCGGATAGCCGAGCGCCTTAGCGTGGCGACGAAGGATCTTGACGCATTGAGAGTGGAAGGTGCTGATCGATGGTTTTGGTGCCGCCGGTTCGCCCCTTTTGGGCCGCCGCATTTTGTGGTGACCGAGCAATTCGCCCACCCGTTCCTGCATCTCACCGGCGGCCTTGTTGGTGAATGTGACGGCGAGAATACGGTCGGGCGATACGCCGCTACGGATCAGATTCGCGATCCGAAACGTGACCACGCGTGTCTTGCCAGTCCCCGCACCGGCGAGCACGAGCATCGGGCCACGCAGCGTCGCGACCGCTTTCGCCTGCGGCGGGTTCAAGCCTTGTGGCGCCGCCGGTAATGTTGAACTCGCCATCCGTTAGTAATCCGTCACCATGATGTCAGTTATCGCAACGAATCGCGATTGATGACGGGGTTAGCGGTGCCTTGGAAGATCAGCACCATCGGTGACTGTTGCGGTCGTCCGCTACTGACGGCGGTTCTGTCAAACGGCATGCCGTAACAGGCATAGTTGCCCGTGGCGGTGTCGAGCACATACGCCACCGTTGTCGCTGCGGGAGTGGAGTTGGATCGTGGAAAGTCCACAAAGCCAGTTACCATCAAGTACGAACCTCCCTTGCCACCGGCGCCGAGTGCGTCCGCGACGTTGATCGAGAACTGGGCCATCACTTGACGCATGCGTGGATAAATGACCGAGCATTGCAGCAGTCCCGAGTTGTGATCCAAGACGAACAATCCTTCCGATTCGTCGCCGACGGGGCCTGTCGCGATCGAATACTTATCACTCGACACCGCCGCGGTCGCATTGACGAGGGGCAGATCACCGACGGAAAACTCGGCACTTGCCGACCCGGTGCGCGACACGACGGACGCTTGGCCAGCGAAGTAGGCGGCCGCACCGAGCGACACGACCGTGAGCACGGCCCACCCGAGCAGCAGACCGCGACGGAGCCCGCCACAGCAAGCTCGCGCGGGTTCGCAATCGCTTGAGACAACAGTCGGCAAATCGGTGAAGACGGGCATTGACATCGTTTCGAGACTCCGGGATTGGTTGAGAACAAGCACGTATTCCTTGGGATAGCAACGCATCGCCGCCGCTACCCCGAATTGTACGCGGAGGTGCTGAACTTTACGATTGCCGTTTCACAGTTTCTCTCTTCACGATCCACAGGCAGTCAAAATGGGCATCAACGCACCACTGAATCGCAAACTTCGCATGGGCCTCGTCGGTGGCGGCCAAGGTTCGTTCATCGGCCGCGTCCACTCCATCGCCGCGTGCTTGGACAATCGTGCTGTCGTTGTCGCCGGGGCACTTTCAAGTAACCCCGAGCGATCCAAAGCTTCCGCGCCCGACTACGGCATCGACGAATCCCGCGCTTACGGTAGCTACGAAGCGATGCTCGACGCCGAAAGTAAGCTGCCCGAGGACGAGAGAATCGATTTTATCAGCGTGACGACACCGAACCACACGCACTTTGAGATCGCTCGGGCCGCCGTCGAAGCTGGCTTCAACGTGATCTGTGACAAGCCGATGACATTCGACTTGAAGCAAGCCGAAGAATTGCAAAAAACCGTCGAGCTCAATGATGTCGTCTTTGCCGTCTCGCACAACTACACCGGATACCCGCTCGTTCGCCAAGCTCGGGCGATGATTCTCGGCGGCGAACTCGGTGAAATCAACGCGATTCGTGTCCAGTACATCCAAGGTTGGTTGCGTGATCCGCTCGAGACCGAAGATCAAAAGCAAGCGGCCTGGCGAACGGATCCGACCAAGAGTGGCGCCGCTGGTGCGTTCGGTGATATCGCGACGCATGCGTACAATCTCGGTCGATACATGACGGGGATGTTGCCCGAGTCAGTGTCATGCAGCTTGAAGACATTCGTCGCTGGTCGAAAACTCGATGACTACGGCACGGCCGTGATCCGCTATCAAAACGGCGGCCTCGGTACGGTCACGGCATCGCAAATCAGCCACGGCCGTGAGAACGATGTGGAGATCGAGATTGACGGCACCAAGGGCTCGCTCAAGTGGCGTCAAGAGAATCCGAACGAAATGATCGTTCGCCAAAACGGCAAGCCTCACCAAATCTACACGCGCGATCCGAACGCACCGTTCATGAATGCAGCCGGAGCCGCCGCGTGTCGTTTGCCGAGCGGCCATCCCGAGGCGTTCTTCGAGGCGTTCGCGAATATCTATGCATCAGCGTTCGATGACATGGTCAAGCGAGCCGAAGGTGGCAAACTCGAGCGACGCAACACCGTTTATCCCAACGTCTACGATGGTGTCGAAGGCATGTACTTCATCCAGCAATGCGTCGATAGCAGCAAGCAGGACGCGAAGTGGTTGCCACTCCATCACCCAGCGGCTCGCTCGTAGTGATCCGTCGCAGCGGTTCGATCGCCGTCATCATCCCGGCAGCCGGTAGCGGCCGCCGCTTCGGAGCGGTGCACAACAAATTGTTCGCAGCGCTCGGCGGCAAACCTGTGTGGCTGCACAGCGTTGAGAAAATGCTCGCGCGCGAAGAAGTCGCCCACATCACGCTCGCCATTTCCGACGATGATCACCGCACGTTCGTCAAGCAATTCGATGAGTACTTGATGTCCGATCGTGTTCGGCTTTGTCCGGGTGGTGCCGAGCGAAGTGACAGCGTCGCGTGTGCGCTGGCGACGTTCGCGAGCGATCCCGCGATCGAGTACGTCGCGGTTCACGACGCGGCACGACCGCTCGTTAAACCATCGGATCTCACAGCCGTATTCGCGGCTGCTCAGCAATCCGGCGCCGCGATACTCGCGACCCCGATCACAGGAACGGTGAAAAGGTGTCCGACACCATTTTTATCGTCTACCATGGACCGCCGTGAACTTTGGACCGCGCTGACGCCTCAAGTGTTTAGCGTCGCTCTTTTGCGATCCGCCTACGCCCGGCACCGTGGCCGCCCGGCCACCGATGATGCGGAACTCGTCGAACGCTCGGGACATCCGGTTTCAATCGTTGCGGGCTCCCCCGACAATTTAAAAATTACGTTCCCCGAAGATCTCACGATCGCTGAAGCTATTCTGAAACAACATGCCGAACAACCATAATTTGATCGAAGAGCTTCGCTGGCGTGGGTTGATCGCTCAAGCGACCGACGAAACCGGATTAGCAAAATTACTCGGCGAAGGCCCTCAAACGGTCTACATTGGGTTCGATCCGACGGCCTCAAGTCTGCACGTCGGCAGCATGATGCAGTTGATGATGTTGCGTCGATTCCAGCGTGCCGGACACCGTCCCATCGCGCTCGTCGGCGGCGCTACGGGAATGATTGGTGACCCGAGCGGAAAGAGCGAGGAACGCAATTTGCTTTCGCCGGAACAATTGCAAGAGAATGTCGACGGCGTCGCCGCTCAAATGCGACACTTCCTCGACTTCGAGGGTAGGAACGCGGCGTTATTGCTCAACAACTTTGATTGGATGAGCGGTTATAGCTACCTGGAGTTTTTGCGAGACGTCGGCAAAAGTTTTCCTGTCGGCGCGATGATGGGCAAAGAATCGGTGCGATCGCGACTCGATAGCGAAGCGGGGCTGAGCTACACCGAGTTCTCCTACATGTTGCTGCAAGCGTACGACTTCGTCCACCTCGCCAAGGAACACGGCTGCCGCATTCAAGCGGGTGGTAGTGACCAGTGGGGAAACATCACGGCGGGCATCGATCTCGGTCGGCGGATGATCGGCACGCAATTATTCGGCATCACCGCGCCGCTGCTGACAACGAGCGATGGTCGCAAGATGGGCAAGACCGAAAAAGGTGCGGTCTGGTTGGATCCGGCGCGAACGAGCCCGTATGCGTTCTACCAGTACTGGATCAATGTCGCCGATGACGATGTGATGCGTTGCATCGCTTACCTCACCGAGATCGACCGCGAAGAGTACGACTCGCTAGCCGAGCAAACCGAGACGAATTCCGGCGCTCGTGCGGCTCAAAAACGATTGGCCCAGTCACTCACTGAACTCGTTCACGGCGACGCGGGTCTGGCGTCCGCTAACCGTGCCACCGAGATCTTTTTTGGCGGAGAAATCGATGCGGCCAGTGACGCACAGCTGGCTGAGATCTTCTCCGACGTGCCGAGTTGCGATGTCGCACGAGCGAGTCTCGGCGGTGACGGTATGTGGATCGTCGAAGCGATCCAGAAAGCGGGACTCGCGAAGAGTAGCAGCGAGGCGCGTCGCTCCATTCAAGACGGTGGCGTGTACGTCAACAATCGCCGCGTCGACGACGTCAACCGGCGTTTGAATGACACCGATCTGGCAAGTGAAACCGTGATGGTGCTGCGTAAGGGCAAACGGAACTATGCGCTGTTGCGATTCGATGTTGACGAGAATCGCGAGACGATGATTAGGACGCGGGACTAGCGAGTTGTTTGCGTTTTTCGGCGATCAACTTCAGCAGTGCTTTCTGTGGCTTGCAGAATTTATCGACACCTTCGCTCATCAGCACACGCTGCATATCCGCGAGATCGACTGCGGCATCAATTTCATCTTGGATGCTTTGCGGCGGCATCACGTCGACGGTTCGTTTGAACACGACGTCGCTCGCGGCAACGGCGGCGTTCGTTTCCGGTGGGTTCGTTTGAATGTCGCTGCCCGCGAGTGCTTCCACGTACTTCCAAGGTTTCTGGTTCGGGTCCTTGGTGCCCGTGCTGGCAAAAATCAATTCTTGCTCGAGGGGCAAGCCCTTACCGCTCCAAAATGCTTGATTCTCTTTCCACACGCGTTTAGCGTTGAGTAATCCGACGAGACCTTGCGCGTCACTGGAGAGCGACTTTACATGGTCCTTGGTGTAGACATCGATCCGCGAAATGAAAATGCTGTAGACGCTTTTGAACTTCGATCGATCCTTCAATTTCTGAGCACCGCGCCACACCGCATCGCGCGCTTGCACGTATTGGTCCATCGTAAAGATGAGGGTGACATTGAGCGTCACACCGGCGGCGGCGAGTTCTTCGAGGGCACCGATTCCGCCGGGAGTCGCGGGCACTTTGATCATGCGGTTCGTGTGGCCGGAATTCCATTGCTTGCCGAGTTCGACGTATCGCTTCGATCGCTCGGCGTCGGAAAGCGAGTTCGTGGGGTCCTCGAGCAACGGATCGAGTTCGAAGCTGATCCAACCCGCGTTGCCGGATGTGCTGGTGTGTATCGGTCCAAATTTTTCCTGGGCGTCGCGAACTAAAGCATCCGTCAATGCCCAGGCGATAGCCTCGTCATCGTGGCCGTCCCCGATCAACTTTTCGATGCGATCGTCAAACCCGCCCGCGGAGACGATTGCGGAGATGATTGCCGGGTTACTCGTTGCCCCGACGGCACCCCAAGCGAGATTTTTGTCCACCTCGGAGGGTTCGACGGAGTCGAGGTACAGCTTGGTGCCGGTTTCGGTGAGCGATTGGAGTGCGCTAGACATGCGGTAAACTCGATTGCGAGGTATTGATGCAGCTTCAAGGGTACGCCGAACCGCCCAGGGTGTCAGGTCCCCGGAATCGACACAAGCGGACATTTTCGATGCGAAGTTGGTGCCAAAGCTGAATCGACTGACCATGATTGAAGTAGACCCAAGTCGTTGGGACAGGTAGTTTGTTGCCTTCATCGGGCACATTTGACACCCTTGCCGCCACCCCTTTGTTTCCATCCCATCGCTGTTTGGGCGATCGTGACGTATGACAGAACCTCTGCTAGAGCGACGCAGCCCGTTGCGGGCGAGTTACGCGATGCTGATTTTGCTCGCGTTCTTTTTCTTGTTGCCGTCCGCGTTCCGGGGGGCTCGGCTCAGTCTGGATAAGAAGAAGAACGACGTAAAGGATTGGTTGCCCAGCGATTTTCCGGAAACCGCTGAGCTCACATGGTTCGCTCGTCATTTTGCGGGCGAGAGTTTTGTCGTCGCCACTTGGCCGGGATGCACATCGGGTGACCAACGGCTGAAGTTGCTCACGCAAAAACTTCGCCACGAATCGGATACGTACGACCCGGCCGCAGATTGGCCGCCCGAGTTGGCGGACGAATACCGCAAAGCGAAACAGATCGGACGTGAGAACGCGCTGCTGCTCGCCAGCGACATGACCTACAACTACGCCGGCCTCCAGGAAAAATGGCTGACCAGCGCCGGCGGCACTCGCTACTACATCACTCCCGATGGTCGACTTTATCGTTGGGAAGAGGGCTCGAGTGCCCCGCTCGCCCTCATTCGCAAGATCAAGCGGATGATGGGGACTTACGAAATCAAAGGTCAACTCGTCACCGCGTTCGGAAACGGTAGCGGTGTCGCGATCGACAAGGATTCGGTCAACCGATTCTACAACGATCCCTCGTTGATTTGTGCACCGCTGTTTCACAGCATCCAAACCGGCGACACGGTCGTGGAGCAATTGGCTCGCGAAGGCGGACCCCTATGGCCGATCGATTTGACCGACGTGAGCCAGCGTGGCGAGGTCGCCAAGCGATTGGCGATGAAACGATTGACCGGCACCCTGTTTGCGCCAGCGGTCCCACATGAGTTCGACTGGACGGGAAATTCGTTTTTGGCCGCTGTGCCGGCGGATCGTCAAAGTGGATTGCCCGAAGACTTCGTGACCATTGCGAATCGTGTCGTCGCGGCGGAGGCAAGGGATCGCTTCGACGGTTCCATCGAAAAGCTAGCGGCGGCACCGATTGATGATCAAACGGATGTCTGGTACCGCGTCTTCGATACGGCCCGGGTCGAACCTCCACCGCGGTTAACGGCGGTGCTCGTCACATTGACACCCCTTGCCCAGGACAACCTCGCATTCGCGCTCGGCCGCGGCGTGCTTGGTGGCCCTCAAGGCCGGTTTTTGGACCTCGCCGCGGTGTGCTGGATCGAGCCGCCGCCGCCACCATCGATGGCCCCACCGCCACTGGATCGACTCAGTGCCATCGTGTCATCCGGCATGCCGGAATTGCATGTCGGTGGCCCGCCCGTGGACAATATTGCGATCGATGAAGAAGGCACGGTGACGCTCGTTCGCTTGGTCGGATACAGCGTTCTCGTGGGCGTGATTCTATCGTATTTGTGCTTCTCGAGCATTAAAATCACCGTGATGGTGTTCATCGTCGGCGGTAGCGCGGCGATGCTCAGCATGGCGCTGGTGTATTGGTTCGGCGGCCACGTCGACGCGATTCTGATGAGCATGCCGTCACTCGTTTATGTGCTCGGCTTGAGCGGTGCGATTCACGTCATTAATTACTATCGCGACGAAGTCCGCAGCGGTGGCAAGAAAGGTGCGGCCGGTCGTGCGCTGCAGCACGCGGCGCTACCCTGCTTCCTCGCTTCGGCGACCACCGCTATCGGCCTGGCATCGCTCGGCATCAGCAACCTGGCGCCGATCAGCAACTTTGGGATCTTTTCAGCGATCGGGGTGCTGGCGACGCTCACGATCCTGTTCACCTACTTGCCGGCTGCATTACAAACATTCGCACCGGAGATCGAGGACTTACCCAAGGACGCCCTTGGTCAACCGACCACGGAAACGCCTCTTTCCGAAGCTTGGGCAGCCGTCGGTCGCTGGATCACGGGTCATCATGTTCTGGTCACGACCGTGAGCCTCAGCTTGCTGGCCATCATCTCGGTCGGCATGTTCAAGATGCAGACCTCAGTGCAATTGCTCAAGCTATTCGATCCGAACGCTCGGATCATTCACGATTACGCCTGGCTCGAAGACAACTTCGGCAAGCTCGTGCCGATGGAATTGGTCGTCCGCGTGCCGACGGATCTGCAGTCAGAGTTTGCCAAGTCGGAGGGCGAAGTGAACTCGCCCGCTAACATCGAAGCGATGCCGATGCTGCAGCGAGTCGAGACGGTCGCTCGGATTCGCCGCGTCGTTCACCAGTTGCTCGGAGAACCCGGCCTCGACATCGTCGGCCAGGCGATGAGCGCCGATACGTTCCTACCGCCGCTGCCCGATCCCGACAACGGCTACTCGTTGGTTCGATCCAAGTTCAATCGCGAATTGGTCGCCGGACGCGATGAGCTGCGCACCTCGAGTGATTACTTGCGGGTTGAAAAAACGGGACCCTACGAGAGCAGTGAACTGTGGCGAATTAGCTTGCGAGTCGCCGCGCTCTCGGACGTCGATTACGGCCGCTTCATCTCGACCTTGCGATTGGCCGTCGAGCCAGTCATTCGTGCGCACGAAACCCGTGGCGAAGTGCTGCAGAAACTTGTGAAAAGTGAAGGTACCCAAGCGGGCAAATTGTCGGGCAAGGATCTTGTACTCGTACTCGGCAGCAAGAAACCGGCGGGCATCGATTCGCTAACGCTCCGTACCGCCACGTCGAAAGACGTTCCCGCGAGTGAGCTCATCGATACGCAGGCGACTTACTTGGCGACGCTCGCAGAATTGCTTTCCGGCGATCCAATCAAGACTCCGATTTGGATTGATCCGACGGCTGCGGACTCACCCGTGCAAGTCGGCGACGCGCGATGGCAACAACTCATCAAGGCCGTTGATGCCGTCGTGTGGGTGAATGATGCGGGCGTGCAGCCAACGGATTTGAGTGGTTTTAAACTCGTCGTCGACGCACGCGGTGCAGATCAACGTGCGACGAATCCCATCCTCGTCGGCGATCGCGTCCCCGACGTCGAGGGAGCGGAGGGAATCCAAGTCGTTTACACCGGGGTGATTCCTGTCGTTTACAAGGCACAACGAACGCTCCTGACGAGCCTCGTTGAATCGATCGGTTCGGCATTCGTGTTGATCACCCTCGTGATGATGGCACTACTCAACCCAGGTCGCTTTCCGGGCTCGTGGTTCGCAGCCGGGAATCTCACCAGCGGTCTGGCGGCGGGGGCAATCTCCATGATCCCGAACTTGTTCCCGATCCTGATCGTGTTCGGAGCTTTGGGGCACTTGCATTCGATGTATCCCAGCAGCTTTCTCATTGACATTGGAACGATGATGACGGCATCGGTGGCGATGGGCGTCGCGGTCGACGATACGATTCACTTTCTGTCGTGGTTTCGCCACAACTTGGACGCTGGTTTGTCGCGAATCGAGGCCGTCATCGAAACCTATCGACGCGTCGGCCCAGCAATGACGCAAACGACGATCGTCGGTGGATTGGGCTTGTTCGTGTTCGCACTTTCGACGTTCACGCCGACCCAGCGATTCGGCGTTTTGATGCTGGTCTTGCTCGGCACCGCGCTGATTGGTGACTTGGTGTTATTGCCCGCTTTGTTGGCCGGTCCCCTCGGTCGTTTTTTCAAGCCGCGCGTCAAGGCGGAGTCGCGAGATCAACCGAAGCCCAGCTCGACGAGCGAGTCGATGGAGCTACCCGAGCGAGAATCGACAAAGACCGAGACGGTGCTGAGCCAAGACGGCGAGCGCCCAACCACGATGATCCATGAAGAAGAATTGACATCCCTGCGGATCCATCGACCGAGGCAACGGAGTGATTCACCGCACCGATTGAAGTAGGTCGGGCGTCGCTATTTCCGATCACCCAAAGAGTCGACGTGTTACGAGTTCTGCTCATCGCATCGATCGCGGTCGCGACGATCGCTGCCTCCCAACCAGCGTCGGGCCGGAATGTTTCGGGCCAAGACCGTAGCGTGGTTTTCTTTCCGCTCGCTGCTGACGCTGCGGCGACGATCAAGGCTTCCCCGTCGGAATTCGGACACGCACCGAATCTCGGTGTCGCTACCGGCGTCAATGCTGCCTGGGCGAACTACATTCGGTTGTGGTTTGCCCATCATCAAGCCCCAGACGATGCTAGGATTCGCTCCTACCTCGGGCTGGATGCTTGGCATCCGGCGACGGCGACTTTGAAGCCAGCGCGAGCGCCCGTGAACCAGCCGACTTGGCCGGTCGACAAGTACCGCTCACTTGAAACACCGCACTTTCAAATATTGAGCAGTGCTGATGAGACGTTCACGCGACGCGTCGCCATTGACGCCGAGCGATTCTACTGGGCGTGGACTCAAATGTTTTTTCCGTTGTGGGAAGGTAGCACGAGCGTTGATCGGTCGATCGCCATTCTCGACAAGAACGAAACCGTGGCGGATCGCGCTGGCAAGTTGCCGCCACTCAAGTCCGCTCGCTCGCGGATGAAGATCGTGGTGTTCGCGGACGCCGCTCAGTACCAAGCGGCACTTGTCCGCGATGAACCGGGTGTCGCTCGATCGACCGGCTACTACAGCGACAAGCTGAACACGACCTTTGTGTATGGCGGCATCGCACCAGAAAATGAAGCGGATGCGACCGCGACTCGTTATCACGAATTGACGCACCAATTGTTTCGAGAAGCGACATTTTCGACTTTGCGACAACGTTCGCCTGGCGAAACTCGAGACTTCTGGCTGGTAGAAGGCATCGCCGGCTACATGGAATCGCTCACTTTGCTGGAGTCGTTAGCGACGGTCGGTGGTTGGGATAGCGAGCGATTGCAGTACTCTCGATATCGGATGCTCGTCAGCGCTGATTCGCTCACGCTTGCCGAATTGCGCCTCGATGGACGCGTGGCATTCCAGCGACGCTCCGATCTGCCGCGTTGGTACCGACACGCCATCGCACAAACGCACCGATTCATGGATGGCGACGCGCCCAGCTCCAGGCAATGGTTACTCTCTCGTCTCGCAGAACTCTACCGTATCAATTCAAGCGTGGCCAAATTTGAAGGATCGAGCGATGATGAGTTGATCGCGAGCGAGCAACAGCATTTGCGAGATTTCTTGGTCATTGACGATGATGACTTGAAACGGAATTCACGAATTGCACCGCCTCGAAAGCTCTGCTTAGCGGGCTGTGAGGTGACTCCGGCCGGTCTCGCGCTGATCCCACCTTCACCGGAATTGTCGTGGCTCGACCTTTCCCGTTTGAAGAATTTGAGCATTGACGATGTCAAACGATGTTGCCCGCGTCCGTCATCGTTGACGTCGCTTAGCCTCGAAGCAACCGGCATTGGCGGGCCGGAGGCGGCCAAGTTCTTGACGGGTGCCACGAGCCTGGAAGAACTGGACCTGAGCTCGACTCGTGTCGACGATTCACTCGCCGCTGCAATCGCGACCATGACGGAGCTGCAAACGTTATGGTTGACCGGCAGCCTCGTCGGTGACGAGGTGATCGACACGGTCGCGGCGCTGAAGAGTCTACGCACGATCGACGTCCAACGGAGTCGGGTCAGCGATTCGGCACTCGAGAGCTTGCGTAGGTCGCGCCCAGAACTTCACATCAATCCGCTCGAAGTTTATTCGGAGTGAATTCGAATTCCCGCGCCGAGATGCCTGTATAACTCAGGCAATCAAGTGGTGCTGCACGCCCCAGCGGAATCGGTGCTGGGGCACTCCTTATCAAATGATTCACGTCTCATCCATGCAACATCCCCGCCGTTATTGCTGGCATTGCGGATCCATTTTTTTTGCCGCGATTGTGATTGCACTGGGTGTCTCGGTACCGATGTTGCATGCTCAACAGTTTGGTTTGAACAGCGATGGTATCGAAGAGAACACGTATCCCAATGCCCAGTACTATGTGGGGTTGGAGTTGTATCGCGAGGGAAGTTGCGGCGACGCGTCGGGAGCGTTTGATGCGGCGCTGAAAATTTGTCGGCGCGACCCGAGCGGTCGATGGATCGATGCGATTCCTGTCCATGCGATGCTGGGTGAGTGTTTTTACCAAGCCGGCGACCTGCCCGCAGCGACCCAGCAGATCGACGCGGCGCTGGAAATTGCGATTCGTTATGGCGGATGGCTCGGTCGAGTCGATTGGAACCTGGTGATGAAGGCCGGTGAGCTCGCCCGCGATCCCGCATCGGCTTGGGCGGGCAACGATGCTCCGAGCATCATTCCTTACGCGTCCGCGTTCGCACTAACGACCGGAAGCGACTTCTCACGTGGGATCAGCGAAGGACCACTCGCGGCGCCGCGAATGACGTTGGTTGACGGCAACGAGATTCTGCGAGGACTCGCCATCGCGCTTTATCGTCGCCGAATCATCTTTGGGCCTTTGTCGAGTGATTATGAGATCACCAGCAAAGTCGTCGCCTCGCTCGGAGACCCCGGAAACGTGAACGCATCGCCGCTCGTGGGAAGTGTTACGGCTTGCGGTCATTTCGGAAGTGGTCATGACAACGACGTGTTGATGTCGACCCAGAAATCCTCGGTCATCGCGGGTCGTGTCCATCCGTTGTCACCGATCGCCATGATCGCTGCGGCTCGGGTACTCGCGTCGCGTGACAATTTTGTAGATGCGCTTCCGATTGCGCTGCGCGCCGCCGCCGCGGCAGCCGCGCTGCGGCAGCCCGAGTTGGTGCACGAAGCGATGCTCGTTGCCGGTGGATGCGTGACCCCGGAAACCGCAGCGATGGTGAAAGCCCTCGCTACCGCTGCGGCAAGCGCACACTTGCGCAGCGGCCGCAGCGCATCCATCGGCGCGATGTTCGCAAGCGCCGAAGCATCGACCGTGCTCGGCGATCTCGATGCCGCCCAGATGATGGTGAATCAAGCGGCCACGTTGCTGCAGCGGCGCGAGGTACTGCTACCGCGAACGGTTGCCAGCTTCGAGCTCATCGCCGCTCGGCTCGCAGCCGATCGTGGTGCCGCGATGGGAAGCCACCCGAAGGAGATCGACGAACCCATTTCGCGAATGCTCGCCTTTGCGCTCGGCCAAGGAGTCGCCCTCGACGGAAAACGGCGGCTGGACCGCGGCAATGCAGACTCGTTGGCAACGCCGCGGCTGTTTCAACTCGGATTGATTATCGCGCAAGCGGGCAGCCGCGGGATCGGTAATCGAGCCGTTGATCTGAGGCTGGCTCAATACGTCACGGATCTGCCGTCGGGACTTTTACCACCGCAAGTCTGGCGGGCGGACCATGTCGATGCACTGGCATTCGAGTCCTACGATCTTTCGCCCGCGATCGCCGCATACCTGGTTTCGACTTGGAAACGGCAAACGCCGTTGGAAGTGCTCGTGCAGTCCGATGCTTTGCTGCGGCGTCGTTACCTGGCGACACTTCCGCTCGGTGGGCGGGTTCACCAAACCCGTCGGCTGGCCGCGACCGAGCGTGACCTACTCGTCGATTCGGCCGCAGCCATCTTTGTAAACCCACCGCCTCGACTGGCGAGAATGACCAAAATTCTCGCGACCCCGTTGCCGCTCGCGGGTTCGCGCGAGTGGTCCGATCGCGGTGCCACACTGGAATCGCTCGCGACCCAGCTCGCGCTGTCGCGGGGCAATTTGCCGCCATCGATGCCCCCGCCATTGATTGGACAATCTGATATCGATCTGCTAGCACGCGACACTGCAATGATCACCTTCGTGCAACTCGCGGACACCTACATCGGTACCGTGACCTACGACGGCACTGTCAAAACTTGGAGCACGATCGCGGCTCGGGCAATCAACGCCGAAATTGCTAAACTGCTTCGCGGAATCGGCGTTCTTGAGGGGCGGGGCGTGGCGCGAATTGATGACGCTCAAGCGTGGCGAAGTGACGCGGCGAAACTAGCTTCCCAATTGCTGCCAGAAGAGGTTGTCTCCGTTTTCAGTGCTGCGAAGCGATTGGTGGTCGTGCCCGATGGACCACTTTGGTACTTGCCGTTCGAGCTACTTGAAAGCGATTCGCCAGGATCCACTGAATCGTTAGCCGACAATCGCTGGGGCGATCGATACTCGATCACCTATTCGCCGACGCCTGGCTTTGTGCTGCATCCGGTTTCTTCGGATCGTCCCAACCGGCCGACTGGTATCGTTTCATATCCCTTCTTCGCGCCACGCGACGCTGAGATGAACGCGACGCATCTGGATACGGTGACACGGCCGATCGCATTGAAACAATCACTGCCTGGCAATCCGCCACTGCCGACGAGTCAACTCGGCGAATCGATCGGGCGACTACTCGTGCTCGGCGTTGTCGAGCCGAACATGGAGGATCTACTTTCAACGACACCGGGGCTCTACGACGCAGCCCAACCGTCAGGCAGATTGGCGAGTTGGATGCGGTTTCCATCGTTGGTTCCCGTCAACGTCTTCTTACCTGGTTATCGAACGGCAGCCACGAGCCCGGCTCTGGGTGACGGTCGTGAATTGTCCGTCGTGCTCACGACGATGCACTGCTGTGGCGTTCGCAATGTGCTGCTCAGCCGTTGGCCCGTGGGTGGTGAATCGACCGCAATCTTGATGAGGGAGTTCCTGCAAGAACTACCGCACGACGATCCCGACACCGCCTGGTCGCGAGCCGTCGCATTGCTGCGAAAATCCCAACTCGTGCCCGCTGCTGAACCGCTGCTTCGTGGTGACGATACGTCGCGCGATGACCTTAGTGGCGACGAGCCCCTGTTTTGGGCCGGTTACTTGTTGGATGCGCCGCTTCCGTAGGCAACCTCGCCGGGAAGTCCACGTCGCTAAGCTTGTAGCGACTCTTGAGTACTAATGGTCACGGTCACGGTCTCGCTTTCACCCGCCTCGATACTGATTCGATTGTGACCAATGCGTGCGGTTTCGACACAGCACATGCGGTGGTACTCTTCGTTTCCAAAGTCAGCCATCCGCTCGCTCTTGGCGACCCAGGGGTTCCAAACCACGGACGACTCCGAGTTGACAGGTTGCACCCTCAGTTTGCGACCGCGAGCCACATCATCGATCACGATCTCGCCAACTGCGCCGAAGTAAACGCGATCCGTTTCTTGGTCGAACACGATCGGATTGCCCGTCGCGGCGATGTCTGTGCCAGTCAATTGATCGCGATAACCGACTTGCTCCAGCCCCAAAATTTGGGCCCGACTCGCATCTTGCAGATCAAAGTAAGTATGCAATGCCAACTCACCTACTTGAATCGCCGTCGAGATATTCTCGACCGTCATCGCCATTCGCAACGCGCGTCCGAATCGCAACTCGTAAACCAGTCTCCAAGGGTCCGTCGTGAGTCCGAGTCTCACCATGACCGCGCCATCCGCAACTTCGCTGGACAGCATTTCCCAGGCGACCGATCGAACCAAACCGTGCGCCGGTTCGGACGCGTCGGTCGGGTGAGCCCCGAACCATGGGAAGCAAATCGGCACGCCTCCACGAATCGGCTTTCCTTGTTCATACACCGCTTCTGCGCTCATGAAGATCAAGTCCTCATCCTCCGACTTGGGCCGAAATGAAGCTAGATGAGCGCCGTGCAAAAAGAAACGGGCCTGGCAAGCCGGAGTATTCACATCGGCAACGATCAACCCGCTCGCATGCGCGGAGAACACCAATCGTGAATCGAGACCAAACTTCCGGTTCAACTCGTCGAGCATCAAAAACTCCTACTCTGGCTAAGGGACTCTCGCGTTAGGCGACGCTCATTGAACCCGATCTTGACTCAGACCGCGACGCCATGAATCGCGATCACTGGGTGATCGGCTGGGTTCTCAGCGACGCGAGTTCTTTAACGGTCTTGTACTTGGACGAGATCACAAACCCGGCTGAGTACGCCGGCACGACGGATGGAGATGATCACTTCACTCTTCAGATCACTCGACGGCAACCGGCCGCGAATCACGACCGACGCATCCTCGATCGTCACCAGAATTTCGGCGGCGTAGTCGCGAAGATCGTCATGGACGGCGAGCACGGAACGAATGTTTTGAAGGAAACGATTATCCCGAATTTCGCATTCTTGAATCGTCATCATCGAACTCCGCAAGCGGTGAAAGTAAAATGGACTACCAAGAGTTGCGTGTAAAACGAGAGAATGTTACTGATTTTTTGCCAAGCAATTAAGAATAGCGGCGAAAGCACACGAATTGGGCAGTCCACCGCAACGGACGGCGATGAGGCGTTACAGTTATTGACCGAGATTCGCGATTCGATGCGGAAACTTGCGGCCTCAAGGAGTAACCCATGAATGACGTGGCCAATGATGTAATTGAAGCGAGAGCAGATTGGATCTACAAAGGTGTTTGGGGGCTTACTCACCAACGTTTTCTGTGTGCCACGAAATGCACCCGAGTTACCGCCGCTTGACGGCAAAGCGAACATCGCTCGCAAGCCGGCCCCGGCCTTCGTGACGTACTTGAAACTGCAACTTTGGGTGTCGCTCGTCGTGGTTTCCGTCTACCGCAATTCAATCATGAGTCGCGTCAGCGTTCATAGCACATCAGGACTCGGCGATGAATCGCATTCGCAATGCGAATCGCAGCGATCTTGGTCGCTTAAGCACTTGCAATTGCTGCGTGAGATCCGTGACTATGCCGCCTTACAGAATGCGGGGACCTAGGGGAAAGGCTCAAAAATATCTTCCGGACCTGAATACACTTCAGCTTAGGGCTGGCGTAGAATCCTGGAATGGATGATGGACCTACCACCGACGCTGCGGAAGAACTCGTCGACTCACTCGGCGACGATGATCCTTCCATTGAAATGAGTGCTTCGGGAGAACTTGAATCTCCGGTGGCGAATAAACGCATCGCACTCGCTGGTCGTTTCGGTGGCATGAATCGTCGCGAGGCGAAAAACCTATTGCGATCTTATGCGGCGATCATGGTTGATCGTCGCGATCCCGATATTGACTGGGTCGTGATCGGCGCTGATGAGTCCCCGGTCGCCGAGGCGGATTGGATCACGCCGGAACTGCGTGAAGCGACTGCGGCCGGACGCGTCGAAGTGCTTCACGAGACTGAACTCTGGCATCGCCTCGGACTCGTCGAGCTCGAGCACAGTGTGCGGAGGTACTATACACCCGCGATGCTCGCCCATTTGTTGGGCGTTTCGGTACGAGTGGTGCGGCGATGGCAACGACTCGGCTTGATCACGCCCGTGCGCACACTGCATCGGTTGCCGTACTTTGATTACAGTGAAGTGGCGACGGCACGACGGTTGGCCCAGTGGGTCGCTGCGGGCGCGAGCCCCCAAGCGATCGAACGTCGGCTTGTCGAGTTGGTCGAATACCTGCCCGATCTACGTCGTCCGCTCGACCAATTGAATATCCTCGTCGAGGGCAAGCACGTGCTGCTTCGCCAAGGCGAAGGACTGATCGAACCGAGTGGCCAATTGCGGATCGATTTCGACTCACTCAACGACACTGTGGCGACGGACCCAGCGACCGAAGAGAATTCTCCCTCGGTGTTGTTGATGTCGCGTCGTCAATGGCCAGCAGGCGACCGTGAGTCCGACGGCGAAGTCTTTCCTCCGTTTGGAGAAAAACCCGGCGATGACCCGCTGCTTGACGCCGCCCATGCGGCCGAGGACGCGAACGAGATCGAATCGGCAATCGATTATTGTCACGCGATTCTCGCCCGGGATGGCGTCCGCGCGGATATTTGTTTCCAGCTCGGAGAGTTGCTCTATCGCAACCAAGACATTGTAGCGGCTCGAGAGCGTTATTTCATGGCCATCGAGCTCGATCCCACGTTCGTCGAAGCTCGCGCGACGCTCGGCAATGTGCTTGCCGAGACCGGTCGATTGGATTTGGCCGCCGCTGCGTTTCGCGGCGCACTGTCGCTGCACGAGGATTATCCCGACGTGCATTACAGCCTCGCACAAACGCTCGACCAACTCGACCAGGAAGAGGAAGCGAACCATCACTGGCAACGCTTCCTCGATGGAGCCCCCAACAGCCCTTGGGCGAGTGAAGCCCGAGAACGACTCCAATCGCGAGACCTAAGTGACACACCGGGGTAAATGACCCGCTCGGCGACCAAGGCGATTAACTCGGTTCAGTCTCACCAACGAGTGGTACTTGAACTTGAATACTCTCCCTCAAATCTAGATTGAGGGAGAGTGAAGAGTGCAGGGTCGGAAAACAGCGTCAGTTAGCCTTAACGGCCGTTCTGTTGCATCCGCTTCATTTGGGCTTGGTTAACACCAGCCCCCACGGCTCGCAACATGCCTTCACCGAACGAGACACGAGTATCGAGTCCACCGGGGATCGCGTCGTTCACCATCGTGACGATGCCGGGATCGGGGGCTCGCGATAATGCATCCATCATTGCGCTCACGGTATCGTCAGCCTTGATCGATTGGATGTACTGCAAAATTGGCAACATCTGAACTCGCAATTGCCCGATGGGTCGCTCGCCACCGTTGTCAGCAGCTCCGGAATCGATGAACGACTTGAGCAACGTGTCGCTGCCTTGACCGACTGCCAAGTAGACAGCCTTTGGCGCCGTACCGACGTGAATGACGGCGGTTTGGCCGAATACTTTCTGGACTTCGTCTTGCTTGTCAGGAACATCAAATTCGATCGCGTGCATCGTCACGTCTTTGTAAGTGCCGATGTCAAACTTGAAGCGTGGGGCTCCGTTGACGCCTTCAAGCTTCGCCGCCACGTCCTTCACCAATTGAGCCGCTTCGGCACCGTCGGACACGAATGCACCGAACACGGTTTGCATTTTGTTCGCATCGGCGATGAGCATAGCGCCGGTATCGGCTTTGCCTTCAGCAACGGAGCTGACGGCCAACTCAGCAACGCGATCGATCATCTCTTGGATATCCGCCGCCATCTCGGGTGGCAGGTTATCATCATTGCTTATCGCGTTCTTAACGGCCGCGATTGAAGTCCGCACGCTTGACCGAGTCTGCTCGACGGTCTGAGGACTAATCGATGTCGCAGCGTGATAGAAACCGGCGACGTCGTCACGGATGACAGCGGCGAAGCGAGAAGGAATCGCATGCTGGCCACCATACATTTCAGCCAATTGCGTTCCAGCCACTGCGGTGAATGAACCGTCAAGGTTCACGCGAGCTCCCTCCTTATCGATATTGAAACCGAACTTCAGCTCATCCGTCTCTTGAATGAATTGTTCGATTTGCTTGATCGACGATTCGGCCATATCACGGCTCGCATCCGCTTCGCCGTTCTGGCTCTGTATCGCTTGCTCGAAACCTTGACGCAATTGGCCCGTGAGCATGTCACGCGTTTGCTCGGGTACGAGCTGCATCTTCAAACGAAACGCGAGGTCGTAATCGTTACCCAAACCGACAAAGAGTGAACTCGGATCTGCGGGTGCAACGTCCAGCAGTGCACGATTGCGAGCAAGGACGGCCCAGTTACCGGATTGGCGGACATACACGGTGCTGGCGCCAATCGCGATCACCAGTGTTCCATCGGGTTGTTCATCCACAGGCCCCGTTTGTGCTTCGAGTCGCTTGAGTACAGTTCGCACGTCGGTGGTCGGCACCATAGCGATCGGCTCCGGAACCCCGTCGACCATCGGGACGAGGACACCGATGGGTGCATTCATATCGATGCCCTGGGTCATTGATCCCGCCATCATCGAGAACATGCCGCCAGCCTGGGGCTGACCGAGCACACTGCTCAAATAGTTGACGTCTTGCATCAACTTCTGGATCGACCCGAGCGTGACAACCAACACGGGCTCGGAGACATTATTCGGAGTGGCCGCACCGCGAGTGGGTTGCGGGCTTTCTTGAGCACGAGCCGACATCGGAAGTGCGCCAACGACGAGGGAGGCCGCGACGACGATCGCCGCCGTCATGCTCCGGCGCCATGAAATTCTCGAAAAACCCATCTGTTACAATCCTCGGGAGGGTAAGTGGCCGCTTGGTTTGATCAATCGATCAATTCTATCCGTCTGCTAGGTCTCTCGGGAGGCTACTGCCGTCTTTTAACGTCGAGGGAACCTGCGTGAACTTAGTTTCGCGATTCCCGTCTTGGCAGGCAACCGGACTCTTTGCAACTTTGTCGGGCGAACGGCTTTCCGTTTCAAAATGATTGGTTAAAACAAGTCTACCTAGGCAAAAACACGCCCTGCAATCGACGCCGGACACCCCAGTCAGGCGTCTCAGCATGGCAATCGCATCAATCGGAAATGACAGAGATGGTACAGCGGAAGGGTTCGGAATTCGCAGGTTTATCAGTAGCGATCATCACCCCGTTCTTAGGCGGCGAGGTCGATTACCGTCGATTGCGAGAACAAATCGAATTCCAAATCGCTGCCGGCACCGGCACGATTGTACCGGTCGGCACCACCGGTGAATCACCGACGCTTTCGCATGACGAGCACGAACGGGTGATCACGGAGGTGATCCAGTGCGTAGCGGGACGTGCAAAAGTCATGGCGGGTACGGGTAGCAACAGTACGGCAGAAGCGCTCCGTTTGACCAAGCGGGCCGCCGCCGAGGGTGCCGATGCGACATTGCAAGTCGCACCGTACTACAACAAGCCCACCCAAGAGGGGTTTTACCAGCACTTCAAAGCCGTCGCCGAAGCGGTTGATATTCCCGTCTGTGTCTATAACATCCCAGGTCGAGCGGCGAAAAACATCGAGGTCGAAACAATCCTGCGATTGTCCGACGTGCCGGGGATCACGATGGTCAAAGAGGCGACCGGCATGCTCGATGCCTGCTCGGCGATCTGTGGAATGACCGATCTCACCGTGCTCTCGGGCGACGATTCATTGACGTTGCCGATGATGAGCGTCGGCGCCGAAGGTGTCATTTCCGTTGTCGGTAATATCGTCCCCGAAGACATGCTCGCGCTCGTTCGCGCCGCTCAGGCCGGTGATTACAAGTCCGCCACACGGCTGCATCACAAACTGTTCACCCTGTGTCGAAACATGCTTGGGTTATCGACGAATCCGATCCCGCTCAAGGCCGCCATGGCGATGCTGGGTCGAGATACTGGCGAATTGCGATTGCCGATGACATCGCTCGACGAAAGCAGTGAAGCGGAGCTGCGTGAGACATTGGCTGCGTACGGATTACTCGACGCCGTGACCGCCTAATCGCGACCGTCACCGGAATCGCGATCATCACTTCAACGGATCGATGCTCGTCGGCACGTGGGCTAGCTTGACGAGCAACACCGTGTGTTGGTTCTTGCCATCGTACAAGGACCCCATGAACATTTGGGATCCGATTCCGGCGTTCGATTCGAGTGCCGAAATGACAAACATGTCACCTTCGCCGCCGACGAGATCGACTTCAAGTTCTTCCAGCGACCACACACTGCGTTTTGAATCGATCCTCAGCGCCGTGTTTTGGCCGACCCAGGTTTGCTTCAAGGCGCCATGTTGGATCTCCGGCCGCATCCTCAGTCGCAGTTCGCCGGAGGCTCGACCTTGAACGAGTGACACTGCCATCAAGTACTGCGGATCCAAAACGGTCTCACCGCGGATCTCGCCGCCGAGCCGAACCATGGCGACATCGTTGCCCTTGGTTTGTTGGCGAACGGGCAATTCATACCGACGACCCAATTGCATCTGAATGCTCTCCGTGCCCTGCTTTGTCTCCGTCGCGACGGATGTCTTGGCGAGGAACGTCCCGACTTGGTCTTGAATTGGCTTCATCTCCGCGAGGCGAGACTCGAATCGCTGCTGGTCCGTCACGCGGCCGATCCGCAGGCCGTTTTCCGCGAGTCGACTTCGGAGCCCCGGATCGATGCAAGTTTCATCGACCCATTGCCACATCGATTGCAGCCGCTGGGCCAATGTTTGTTCGCCATTGGATGACTCGCGGAGCGATAGCTCGTTTGCGGAGTTCGATTCCGTCACCGATTCGGATTCGGATTCCGTTATCCGGGGAAGCGTCACCGGCACGAACGTGAATTCTACAGCCGCCGCAGTCTTGTCTTGCGTGAGCGGAATGAGGGGCGATTTCGATGCCGCAGTCCCCCGATCGCTCCAGGACGCGCAGCCGCCTGCGATCACGCCCGCAACGAGCATGACGAGACCCATCGAGCTGTGACCGTCGATCCGCCGCATGTGTACCCTTCTTTTCGAAGCGTCACCCTACGAACCCCCAACCGGCCACGTCAAGACAAGCTGACCAGCAGTGTTGTCTCGGGTCTCATCCAGTTTTGGTGAACAAGACATTATAAGCCCAACGCTTCGTGACCGATCGCGGCAAAGATGACTCGTTCCGACTCGACGAGTGGCGGCAATTGGCCGGCTTGCAGCCATTCGGTAAGTCGTTGTTGAATCGGCGTCGCAGACTTGGGAGGCGGTAGCTGCACCGTCGGTACGTTGAATTTTTCCGGCCCCAACACATTGGCTTCATCCGTGTAGAACACGATCGGCAGCAATTCGCCTCGGGAGAGTCGTCGCACCCGGTCGACCAATTCGATCGGCCGAGCGTCTGCGATACCCGACTTGCTCATCACCAATCGCAGATCGCCGCCGATGGCGACGCGGCGTTCTAATTCAGCGACCGAGACGACGGTGTCGACCTGGAAACCGATGCTAATCAGCAACGTTTCCTGGCGCGCGATCGCCTCCGGGATCGTTTCGACGAGGATCGCGATCGGTCGTCGGCCCAATCGCGACATTTCCGCCCATGTCGCCTTGACGAGACTGCTTCCCGGATAGGGCCCCTGCGGATTCAATCTCGCGATTGCGGCCGCGGCTTCGTAGCGAACGCGCGGGATGGGTGACGATGCGGCTTGAACAAGCGGCGCCGGTTGACCGCTTCCGCCGATGAGCCAGTCGTCAACACTCGACGTATCGGCCGCGTCAGCGACGAGCTTTATCAAGCCAACCACGGCGGGCCAATCGGCATCGCTGATTGCGTCAGCCATCGCGTGGGCGGCGAATGCGGCCTCAGTCTCAGAGCCATAGGCGGCCCGGATCGCGTCCACTTGTTTCGCATCACCCCACAACGGATCGACGCTCACGCGATAGCTCAGTTCCGCAATCATCGCTTGGCGACTAAGCGACTGCGGCAATCCGTCGATACGGCGAAGACGAGCCGCGGCATCGGAGCGAGCATGACTCGCCGCCAGTGCGGCAAACGTTTGAGTGTTTCGCACGCCTTTCAGGTCCGCTCGCACATCCCAGACGTCAACGACGTTGTCGTCACCGATCGATAGTCTTGCCACATGTCCCGCACGCGACAACTCACCGGCCAAGTACTCGATCGCATCTTCACGGATTGGCATCGCGATGCCGGTCGTCAATATTCCATCGCCAGCAGCCCTGCGTTCTTCGATCGAAGCATCGACCGCGTGGTAGGACGCGACGAGATCGGCGAGATGGTTGTTGGCATTGATTCGTGCCAGTGCAGTGATCGCTCGGGTTCGCACATCCGCACCACCGTAAATCGCGAGTTGCCGCAGTGCCGAGGTACCGCCACCGC
>JBBSJZ010000018.1:0-24297 GCA_038256795.1 Pirellulales bacterium
AAGTGCAACGGAACGATCGATTTCAGGTCGTCGTCAATGCACCAGCCGTTACCGGGATACCAAGCGGCAATAGAAAACGCAAGGCAGCGGCCAACTCGGGACGGCACCAACGCTAGAATCTCTGGGTCACGTCATCACCAAGTTGCCCAGACGGCAGCGAGATCCTGGTCCATTACACGCTTCGATGATCCAATCCATGTCACGATTCCTGTTACTTGTTTCATTGTTACTCGTCGCTGCTGCGCCCGACCTTGCCGCTCAGCAGCCGCCCTATGACGTGTTCCCGGCCGCCGATCCTCCGTACTACCGCGTTCGTTACGAAGCCTCGGCCGAGCCCGGTGAGCTTATCTATCCGGTTAACTACACCGTGTGGATTCCAAAGGATGTGAAGTCACTGCGTGGTGTGATTGTGCACCAGCATGGGTGCGGCGAAGGATCGTGTAAGTCGGGACTGACGGGCGTGTACGATTTGCATTGGCAGTCACTTGCTAAAAAGCATCGCTGTGCGCTACTAGCACCTGCTTACGAGCAACCGGAAAACGCTGAGTGCCAATTGTGGTGTGACCCTCGCAATGGATCGAGCGCCGCGTTTCAAAGGTGCCTTGTCGATCTGGGCGAGAAGTCGGGTCACTCCGAATTGGCTGCGGTCCCATGGGCTCTGTGGGGACACAGTGGCGGTGGTCACTGGGCCGGCGGAATGGTGATGCTTCATCCAGAGCGAGTTGCCGCCGCATGGCTTCGCTCGGGAGTGCCGCTGTTTGAAGTGAACCCCGATCGACCCACGATCAAACCGTACACTTTGTCCGAAGCAGCGCTCGGGGTGCCGCTAATGTGCAATCTAGGTACGAAAGAGGGCGTTACGGTAAACGACGGCAGGTTCGCAAGTGTTTGGCCAGCGAATGAAGCGTTCTTTGACACAGTCCGCGGCAAAGGCGGCCTCATCGGCGTGGCCGTCGATCCGTTGACCGCGCATGAGTGCGGCAATCAGCGTTATCTTGCAATTCCTTGGTTCGATGCCTGTTTGTCCATTCGTTTGCCTACCAATCCAACTGCTTCGCTAACTGCGATTTCGAGCAATGACGGTTGGCTCGCTCCCATGAATGTTGGAGAGGCGAACGTCGTCGCTCCGCTCCTCGCGTCGGAGTTTCAAGGCGCTATCGAGAAATCCGTCTGGCTGCCCAATGAAGCAATCGCCTCGGCATGGACGCAGTACGTTAGAGACACTGTCGTGTCGGATTCCACGCATCCTGCGACTCCCACCAACCTTTGTGTCAACAACAATGTCTTGACGTGGGACGCCGAAGCGGATCTCGAAAGTGGACTTGCCAGTTTCATCATCGAGCGAGACGGCTCGTTTCTTGCCACGGTTGCTGAGCAGAGCAAGAATCCATTTGGTCGTCCCATTTTCCAGGGTCTCCAATACAGCGACACGCCCTCGCAACCACTCGTCACGCTGCAGTTTGCTGACATGAATCCAGTCGTGGGTCAAGTCCATCAGTATCGAGTGATCGCCGTGAACACGGCCGGGCTAAAGTCGAAGTAGCTACACTTGCGGTGTCTGCGGGTACGACATGGCCAAGCTGTATGGACCATTAGGTGAAGGTGTTTTTCATGTTCACCACCTCCGTGACATCGCGAATGTCGGAAAACAATACGAAGTTGACCCGAACAAAGACCTCCAGCCAGTCTGTCCTAATTGCCACGCCATACTGCATACTTCATCGCCCGCGATGAGCGTTAGGAAGTTGCGGAAAGTATTGTCAGACCGGAAGCCCCTTATTTGGCCGAAGCAATCGCGATGATCAGGTGGCGAAGTTGCGATTGTGACGTCCTTCCTCCACGCGGTATTCCCCAGCCACGGTGACCGGCGGCTATCAAGCTCACTCAGTGGGCAAGCTCGCTTCCGCCTGTGACTTGAACCACGACATGATCCCTAAGAATTCGTCGACATGCTCACCGACGATTTCGAGCGGCACACTTGGTGCTTTGCCAGCAGCATTGAACGTCTCACCAAGTGCCGAAGTGAGTCGCTGACGGAACTCTCGCATCGTCTGGTCGGAGACCATCTGGCTGGCGAAATTGAGATAGATGCAAACGTAGCTCCAACTCGTCGCACAGCTGAACACGGTCAATCGCTTGGGCACACCGGCTACCCTTCCCTGGACGTAGAATCCAAAGCTCGCATTTGCCGTCTTACTAGATGACGTGACGGGGCCACCGAAACTATTCTGTTTGGCAAATTGATATAGTCGATCTGTTACTGGGTTCCCCAACTCTCGAAACTCCGCCTCGACCTCGTCCGAGTTTCGCGAACGAACCTCAGCGGAGGAGCGACGACTCGCGTATTTGAGATTCTCCTGAATCTCTTCGAGCGACGTCGTTTGAACGCTTGTCGACGGCTTTGTGTCACCCTGTTGATACATTACCGTCACCGCAGTTCGCGAAACGATCTGCGTTACCAGGCGAGTTGTGGGAACAAAAACAATCTGCGCCGAATCAGAAACCTCGTGAACGTAAGGTGTCAATTCCACAAGATCCAAATCAAAACCAAGCGAGTGCTGAGTCGCTATCCCGGCGACGATTTCTGGTAGTCCGGGCGGAACCTTGTCGCAGGCGATCACGAGATTCAACTCGCCACGCTGTATGCGTCCCAGTAACGCTGCCGCTAAGTCTTCCGCGTCCGTCTCACCGGGAAACATCGATTCGACAGACTCGGTCCAGGTTGAATCGTCTGCCTCTCCAAATAACTCACAGCAGTGTTGCTCGTCCAGGGCCGCGAACGAAGACGCGTAGTCAATGATCTGAGCGATGACGGCCCGGTCTCGAAGTTCGGGGTTCACGTAAAGTTTGACTTCAACCACGATCACATGGCCGCTTGCGGCGAACATCACGATATCCGGCCGAAGTCCGCGACCAGATGGCGTCTGCATACAAACCTGCTGCAGTAACTTGAACGGCCCGCGAATACCTGTTCGCCGCGACTCCAATCCCATTAGAACCGGTGAATTGGCGAGTGTCTCTTCGAGAAATGCTTCGTTCTTTCCAAGCTTATCTAACGTCGTAGGGTGCCACAGTGCCATTTCACCGGATGGTAACCATTGAACGATCGCGAATTCCGACATGCGTTTTACCTGTTAGCAAATCTAGTTGTTCCCTGGCGTCGTCAGCAGTCTAACCGGATCTATCAGCCACATTGACAATTTTCTTCCAAGCCTAGCCGCTCACGAGCCACGCAACTTTGGCTCGCTCGTTCCGCAACTCATCGTCAAAGGGGCATCCGCGTCTGAGACTCAAGTAGTTGCCGACGAGTTCGTGAGCCGATTCATCAGTCGTCATTTCGATTTGATCCATCGGTGTTGAGGATAGGTATTGCCGTGGGCGACTTCCCGGCGCTACGCGTTTCGGTCGGTACTGACTGAGCAAGCGACCCGTCGCGAGCACTTGCCGCGTTTCCGCCGCTGAATAGCTTATCGTGATCTTGTCACTCATTCAGCCCTGGCAGATCCGAAGATGACTTAGCCCTTGCATTACCGAGGTGGTATTGGCCAACGCCATCGCCATCGCCGTGCACCAGTTGCCTAGACGGACGTCGGTTAACGGCAACAGTCGACGGTCGGCCCAAATAGTAAGCGCTGGCCGGAGTGGTTGCCAATTGGCGAGAATGCGAGAACGCTTGCTAGTTCAATGGACGCAGCGCAGGGAGAGTGGAGTGTCGAGAGCGTCGAATTTCTTATGAGTTCGACTAACTCTGAGTCGTTCTTGAGGAGGATGCAGACGCAATGTTGTTCGTGATATAGTCGGCCGGATGACGATGAAATTCAGGTCACGAGCGTTGAGCAGGTATTCGGATGTGAGGTACGAGTGGGGCGGAAGTGACGGGGTAAAACTGTCGGACCACGTGGCTAAATCGTTCGAGCTGAATGCCGCCGAGAATATACAATCCACTACCCAGCAATCGCCGTTTTTGACAGAATCGGACGTGCGTAATACCGCAATGGACGCCAGTGAGTGCGAGTGTTTACATGGCCAAAATTGGCTGTCATGCTTGTCGAACTGGTGAGTTTTCCAGCAGAAATATCGGAAAACACGTGGTGAAAGAGACGTTTTCGCAATTCAGAGGTCGGGAGTTCGACTCTCCTCGGCTCCACTGGTAAAACGTCCTGAACACACTGAGTTTTTCTATTTCCAAGTCGCTCTTTGGATAAAAATCACTGCTTGCAGAATTCGGCGTTTCCGGCCATTACCGGTCATTGTTCAGTGGAACTTACATTGGAACATGGCTTCCAGTTTTCGGGTGCGTTGGCGAAATGGTCGTCGGTTCCGAGTCGACTTGGTAAGTCGAAGCGGACGCGGTCGATTCGGTCGTTGGTTGCTTCTCGACCGCGGTTCCAAGCGGCAAGGTTGGCGAGTGCTCAGCGGCTCCCGCATTGTCGAGTAGGTGCTCGTCGGTGTTTGTGTTCATCGTCAGCTTGATGTCGCTCTGACGCATGACTGCTTGGCGCCATCCGCAGTCGGGTGAAGTCGATGCAACCGCCATCTCGAAGAAAATCGCGTTTCTCCGTTCGGTGCGCCTCACCGATGCAAGTTAGCGCCATCAATCTCTTGGCCATGAAGGATGTTAACTTGTGGCTCCATTCGTGTCGGCGACTTGACGGACTTGTTCGATCATTCGTTTGACGTACCAGTCGGGTTTGGCTCGTCGCCCATCTTCGCTTCAGCTTCTCGGTACAGAATTTCGGCGATCTGCAGGTCGAAGTGGCTTCCTTTGGCAAGGTTTGCTTTGAGGCGGGTGATTAGTTGTGAGGCTTCCTTGAGTGCGGTACGGGCTTCGTCCGGGTGATGGAGCTGATGCTCGGCCAGTGCAAGAACTGCCAGGTTCATTGGCTGGCAGAGGTCGGTCGGTTTGCATTCAACTGACTTGGCGACATAACTCACTGCCGCTACGGCATCGCCACTGCGGAACGCCAGCAGGGCACGCGTGGCCCAGAACCATGGCGAATTTTCGACCAGAGCTGTTCCTTCGTCTAACTCCTTCGCCAGCGTGACGCCGGGAAGTTCTGCAAGATCCACACCGTTTGGTTGCAGCAGACACACTTTGATCGCACGTTCGGCGCGTTCCGCGGTTTCGATAGGCTGCTGCATAATCCAGTCGCAGAATAAGCCATAGGCATCTTTTTCATTCGAGAAAACCACGGCCGGCGCGACCCTGAGCCAGCAAATGGAGTCCTCCGGATGCTGTTCAGCCAATTTCCTGCCGAACTCGGCGGCTTCGATCCAGCGTTCCGCGTTGAGGAAGGTGTCGAACGCCTGCTGAAGTTGATCGGGTTGCAATGCGATCACCCGCCGCCAGTCAGCTTTGGCTAGTTCCCATTGCCCGGCACCGATGGACGCCGCGGCGCGTCCAGCCATAAGGTTGGCGTCCATGGTTTCCGGAGTGATAAGTCGACTGTACGCAGCAACGGCCAACTCCCAGTCCTGCTCCGCGGCCAGCAGATCCGCCACGCCAAATTCCGCGGTTGGATGTTGCTCTATCAGACTGTTGAGCGAGGCCTGGTCACCGAGGATGTGGTACGCCGCAGCCAACTTCGCCCACGGATCAGCGAGTTTCATCGCCGCCAATCGCTGCCGCTCCTGGTCGAACGCAGTCGGTTCTCCGCTGACCGACAGTCGGAAGCGGCCCAGGTTGTGTTGTTTGTAAGCGTTCGTTGAAAAATGAAATTCGAATTTTAGATCTGCATTGGCATCCCGCTGCAGTTGAGCGGCAAGGAACGCGGTATGTGCCTGACCCGTCGCTCCATAAACTTCCCACCCGATTGCATCGTCGATCTGGCCGTCAATCGAGAGCGGCGCCGTGTCGTGTGTGTCATAGGTAGTTGAGATCGCGGTCAAGGGTACGGGACGGTCACTCGAGAATACACTCAGTTCATTCAGGTGAAAGTTCCCATACTGCGTACTCTCTGCTCGGCCCGGTCCATTTCCTGGCAGGGACGGATCAGGTAACGCCTCCAGTCGGATGGCCGTGATTTGATCCAGACCAGGGCGCGCGATGAGGGTGTAAGTATCCCGATCCGGGTTAGTGCCGCTTGCGAGGATCGAACCGTCGTCCTGCAGCGTCAGCGCTGCCCCGCCCTGCGACTTCATCTCGGTCGGTTCCAGGACTGTCCATTGGGGCTCGCTTTGTTGCAACAGCAGGCCGGTCAATTGATCCGCCAGCTCCGATTGCTCTGCATCCGGAGCGTGCTGTAGTGCACGCCACAGGTCGACTTTGGCTAGCTCCCATTGTTCGGTGGCGATATATGCCACGGCGCGTTTAAAAAGCAGTTTGGTGTCGGTTGTTTCGGGAGTGATCAGTCGGCCGTAAATGGCGATTGCCGATTGCCAGTCGTTCGTTTCGGCGGAACCATCAGCGATCAAAATCTGAACGCTCGGATGTTGCCTCAGCATCCTGCCGAGGGCCGCCAGCTTCGCCCACAGATCGGTGAGTTTCATCACCATCATCCGCGCAGCCTGTCCAATCGCGTCGTTTGGGGCATTGGCGGCCCGAGAGTGCTGACGTAGCAGTGTCATCGTCAGCACCGTCGCTCCCCGTTGTTCTTTCTCTCCAAGTACTTGGAATGCACCGCGACGCTTCTCGGGAGGCAATTGCTGTGCATCCGCCAATCGATTGTGAAGCCGGAAATTAGTGTCCTGTGGTTCGAAGAGAGAAGTCAGCCGCGTGATGTTCTTGGCAGCTTCGCCTTGACCGTCAAGCAGATGGAAAACAGACCTGGTATCCATCAAGTCCTCACGCGGTCCGAATGCGCGCACCAGGCGATCAAGCTCTGCAAACGAATCGGGCAACGTCCGCAAATAGCCGCCTTTGAGCCAAACCAAGTGATGCTCTACCAGGCTGGTCGTACCATCCTCAGGCATCGCAACCTCACACGCTCGTAGAGCTTCGTTGAACAGCTGCAAGCGTTCAAAGACAGAACCGAGCATCAGCCACTGCACACGGGACAACTCCGGTTCTCGTTCTAACATGGAATTCGCCAGCGAGATCAATTCTCCGCGGTGCGGCGATTGATCATCCAGATGCTGCAGCAATTGATGCGAGACCTCAACCAACACCTCCGGTGGGACTTCCTGCTCCTTCTTCAGCCAAAGCATCGTCTCCTCAACCTGTCGCGGTTGAGACGCCATCCAACGACCTTGGAGTATTTCTCGCTTCGGATTGCCCTGCAGCGTTTCATCTAACAATTTGGCGGCGGGGATATCGTGACCCTGCTCCGCAAGCACGTCAATCATTTGACTGCGGAACGCTTCCTGCTGTGAGTCGTCATTGAGATCCTGGCTTCGGGTTCGCACCCATTGACCGAGATCACCCTCGACCCTTCCAAGTCCTAAGTCGATTTGCGTTCTCGTCACGTCTCGCAACACGGGATCAACCATCGAACCCTGCATGACCTGGAAACTTGCGTCGGCAAGCTCAAAATCGTTCGCGGCAAGGGCGTGGTCGAGAACTTTTTGCAGAGCAAAATCGGGAACGTTCTGCTGTCCTATACATGACATACGGGCTTTGCGTGCCGCCGATTCGTCCTGGACTCGATCAAAAAGAACAGCCAACAGTAGCAAGTCACCCGAACCTTGTTCCTCGGACTCGATCGACTCAAGCAACTCAATCGCCGCGGCTTCATCTCCGTTGAGTACCGCAACTTGCGAATTGAGTCGAACGTCATCTTGTGGAATTGCTAAACCGACTTTCGATTCGCCATGCCAAATGGCCCAAAGGGCCGCGAGTGTGCGAGCGTTGTCATCTCCAGCCAACCAAGCGACCTCCGGTGCGATCGGTGTATCAGTCGCCGTCACGTCTTTCGAGAGAATGCCGTTTGGGATCCAGCCGAGTGAAACAGTTTGAGGGTTTAATTTGACAGTCTTGCGAAAAAATGCGTCAGCATCGGCCAAGCGTCCGCTCAATTGAAGTGTCTGAGCCAGAATCAGGGAGGACCATTCGGGTGCGTAAGATTTGCTGTGCGCCTGCAGGAGCCAGCGAATGTGACCTGCAGTCTTGCAGGCCTCCTCCGTCCATAGATCTGGATAGGTGTTGATCTGGTAGTGGAACAGCGCGATCCAGTAATTCAGGTTGCTCGGCGATAAAGTAACGGCGTTCTGTAGCAGGCGATGAGCTTCCAACGCGTGTTCGCGTGTGGGCTCCCTCATCAAGACTGAACCCAGCAAGTAATTGGTATGTGCGGTATGTCCATTGTTCTTAGCGACGAACTGGGCAATCGCTTCCTTGGCTGCATCAAACTGCTTGTCTTCACATAACGCGTTGACCACAAGGTCCAGGGACTCACGAGTCAGTCGAACCTCCTCAGGAATCTGCTTGACAAACTCTCGCGATTTTTTCCAATCTCGCATGAGAACCAATGTCCGAAGGTAACCGTCAATCGCCCACTTGGTTGGTTTGATTTTCACGGCTCGCTGGTAATGCTTTGACGCAGCGTCGACGTTTCCGCACGTTTCTTGGCAATTGGCAGCCAGTTGCGCAACCGAAGCGTGGCCTGGATACTGAGCAGCCAAGGATTCCGATTTTTTCTGGGCCACTGCGCCATCGGCTCGATTGCCACTGCGGAACGAAGCGAGCAATTGCGACACCTCCGAAATCCGCCAGAAGTATCCGCCTCCGATTTCGCTTCCCTGAAGTGACTGGACGGCCTCCTGCACAAGGTCAGCGCGGTTGTCCACGGTTCCCAGGTTTGCCAGTGCGAGGCGTGCGGAAATAGAATCAGGAAGTTCTCGACACCACTCGCGAACCAAGTCGACTTTTTGCTCAAACGCGCCGTCGGCCCAATCGGCGCTGATCCGTTTGACGTAATTTAGATCCTCCTCGGTCAACCGATTCGTGAGAATGGGACGGCTCGCCGCTTCGACGATATTCTCTGGCGCCCCCGAAGTAACTTCGGCGAGTCGTTCCATCGATTGCTGAAGTAATTGAAACTGCTCCAAATCTCGATAGATGTCCATACAGAGCAACCAGAATCGAACACTTTGTCCGAAATTTGCTTCCGCCGCTTTCAATTCCCCGATGACACTCGCCTGGTCGGTGACTCCCTTCGCCAGCTTGAGGGACATTTTTAACAGAAAGGCTTCCTCGGAGGCTGGCGCGATCGCCAACAGCTTTTCGGACGCCTTCTCGGCTTCGTCCCAGCGACGCTTACTGGCACCATTTACTTCGCCTCGCAGGTTCAAAATTCCGAGCTGAAACCAAACGTTTTTTTCCCAGTTCGCGGGGAGTCTACCGGTACTGAGCTCACGATACACCTGGATCGCTTGATCCCTTTTCCCGAGGCGCTCGAACGTTTCAGCCAGGATGATGTCCGAATCAAGCGAGACGATTCCGGTCGTCCTCGCACGTTGGAATACTTCGATCGCGTATTCCCAATCCTCGACTTTCGCGAAGAGCCTTCCGATGTCCTCCAGCACGCTGACACGATCCTGGCTCTGCAGCCGAGAACAGTCGATACTGCGCAGTAACTTGGTGACCTTCGGGCGCGCTACTTTTTCTTCGTAAGATTGCAAAATGAGCTCGGCTTCCAAGACATCGGCAATCAAGCTCTGAGTGCGAGCTTCTGTCAGTTGCTCCGCACGCGACCAAGCTACAGTTTGCGTTCTGCGAGAAGCCAGGCGAATTCGTCGAATTCCTTCGGTCGCGTCGTCGATGCGACCCTGCATTAAAGCGAGTTTTGTATCGGCGACGTGAACGATATGGCTGTCAGGATACTCGCGGACGGCTTGTTGGATGACGCTCTTAGCTTTGTTTGGATCTTGCAATTGAAGGTGGATGTTGGCCAACGCGACCAGGGGGTAAGAACGATCCGGCAACTCATCCATCGAACGCTCAAGGAAATCTTGAGCGGCACGCAGTGTCGTTTTCGAATTTCGCAAATTATCATCCGTCCTCCCTTCCGCAAGAAAGAAAGCCAGACTCATGAGGGCACGCGGATTCGAATGATCCAACTCAAGAATGCGTTGGAGATCCGACGTATCGGGGTACCTCGATTTGGAGTAGCGGATCTGGTACTGAAAACGTTGCAGCAACACGTCAACGTTGGTCGGGTGTTGTTCAACCGCTTCATCCATCAGTCGGTCGGCCTTGCGAATTAGCTGCGCCGCGCGTCCCGAATTCGCAAACTCAACGACATCGGCTTCCTGCCGACACAACAACGCTAGCTTTTGAATGTGATTCGGGTTGTCCACACTGACTCGGGTCAGCATTTCGTAATCAGCGATCAGCTTCGCTCGCGATTCGTCGTTATCGGTTTTGCCCTTGATTGACAGTTGTTCGAGAACTTCCGTGCGAAGCTGGAGCGCTTCGACGAGTACTGGCTCGCCTTTGAGTGCATTCTCCAACTCGAGCTCGTCAGGGAGCATCCGATCGATTTCTCTCAGCGCCGCGGTCGGATTCACGATGGCAAGCATCATCGAGTATCGAAGCTTCAGCTTAATATCGTCTCCAACTTTGTCCGGATCATTCGAAATGCATCGCGAATACAACAAGACCGCCGCGCGGACATCCTCTCTGGAGCCGGCTCGCTCGTAGTAAAGGTCCGCGAGCCTAAGAGTCGTTTTGAGGTCGCTGCTCTTCACGGTCAAGTAGCGATGAAGTCGACTCATCACCAATGGCCAATCCTGCTCCTCTTCCGCTGAATCGGCGAGAGCTAAGAGCTGCGGCGGGAGCAACGCGACTTGCCTTTGATATCGATAAGCAGCCGTGGAAAAGAGCACGATCAATGCGATCATCGTGCCGACCAACAACCACCAATTTAGAGCCCACTCCTGGTGCAGCTTCGTAGGTTGAGCGTCTTCCGAAAACCACTCCTGAATTTGAGATGGATCCGGCTGGCTCTCTGGCGTTTTCAGCTCAATCATCTTTACGTCACTCACCAGAACGGGTTGGCCTTCAGGGCGAAGCAGCAGGTCTAGAATTGGGAAACAACCACCGTCTTAGTACATATTGCACCGCCCGCGGCGTCGGAGCATGCGAATTGCCGTGCCATCGGTGCGACATGTACGTTGAGCGCTCCTGAGATGACTCGCGAATTGATTCGACCTGATCAGGAAGGAACACCATGGCTACGTTAACGCTCTTAGAAGGCAAAAGTTCTCATCCCGTTTCATTCATTCCCGCGGGTCGGCGATTCCGGCCTTCGACGACGGTGCGTTTGTCCACGATGTGTCGATAAACGTCCCTAAGGCCGGCGAACTGGTTGCCCAGAATATTAATTCAAAATCTTTGCTGAAAACCGTTCCAAATGCTTGCAATCGAGTTTTGCACTCGCAATACTCTACCCCGTGGGTGGGTGGTTATCCACCCCTGGCTTTGAGGTACTATCCCGGAGAACAAAATGTTGATCATGCAAACCAAGATTGTGGGCCTCGCAGCGCTTTTGGCTTTCGCACTCAGCCAGTCCGCTTCCGCCGTGCCTACCTTAGTGACAGCGCAGCTCACCGGAGATAACCGTCCAGGTAGCCCCGACAATCTGATCGTTGATGTGAGCATAGAATTTGATGGCGCTACGGACACCACGGCTAAATGGGTAGTTGATATAAACTCACCATTTCACCCGGATATTAAACTAAAGGAGTTCGTCGCGAATCTCGCCGCGAGTTTGGATAAGGGTGCCAGTGGTTTGAGTGATGACCTTACCATAATCATTGATTCCCCTTCAGCGAGTGGTTGGACAGTTAAGTACGATGAAAATTTGACAGGATTAGGTGGTGGGGCGCAATTGCAGTTTGACTTCTTGGTGGGCGCCGGCACGGATGTGAACAATTCCACTTCACTCGAATTTACAACGACACTGGTCAACGGATTATTTTGGTCAACTTCAGCGTTTACCGACGCTGTCTCTTTCGGTAATGAGGGAAACACTGGCCAAATGGGAGTTCATCTTCAAAGCCTAGCGAAAGGCGATGGCGATAAGACGGACAGTGGGGTCGCACTCGGTAATTATCAAGTGACTCAACATGCCGTCCCGGAACCTGCGTCCCTTGCCGTTTGGTCGATGCTAGCGGTCGGTGTCGCTTCGCGAATCCGTCGCCGCACTGCGGGCTGACAAGCTCCGGTAACATAGGACATCCATTAACAGACGAAAGAAGGAAAGCTACCTGGATTTCTAAGGTATTAGTCTCCTGGAGTTGGCAGTTAAAAAAGTCGCGTTGGTCCACGATTGGTGACTCTTAAGGAATTTTCGAGAATTACCTCAGGAGATCTCCAGGTTAGAAGATGCGATGCGTCAGCGACGCTCGTTCGGGCACGAGTTCCGACAGAATGCGGTCGATTTGATCGTCAAGCAGGGCGATTCATTCCAGACTGCTGCCGATGCCGTCAACGTCGATGTGGCGAGCCTTCGGAACTGGCTCCGGCAACTCGCGGCTCCGGCGGACCCGTGCGGCGAGGGATTGCCACGCTCAAAGAACTCGCCGAGGATAACCAACGACGTCGCATGCAGCTCCCGCGGGCCGCGATGGAATGCGAAATCACAGTAAAAGGGGCGGCGTTCTTTGCGAACGATGCACAGTGAAATACGCTTGGATCGAAAGTAACAAGGACTCCTTTTCAATCACAGCGATGTGCCGTGTGTTGGGCGTCAGCAAGAGCGGGTACTACAAATTGATTGCTCGCGCATCGTGAAACGACACCACACTCGCTGCTTCATCATCGTCGCCATCCTGGCGATAACGATTCAGTCCATTCCTGGGTCTTTGGGATCGGACGACACGACGAACGTTGCCACACGGCTGCTCAATCGAATTGGGCTTTGGCAACGCCCCTGGACTCTGTTCGCCCCCAATCCCAAGACTCAAGTCGTCTGGCTATCCGCGGAAATCCGACAGCGCGATGGTGAGATATCTCGTTGGTCGTCGACGGACTGGACGCAAGCCAGCGTCATCGACAAATTTCTTGGCTTCCGTCAATTGAATTTCGATCACCGATTTGAGAAGCCACTCATCCAACCAGTCACCGCAGACCTCACCGATTACCTCCGGCGCCAATCGCCGAGTCCAACAAGCGTCGAAAGTATCGAGTTATCACTGAATACCCTCGAGCTCATCGTCCCCGAGGACGGCAACATTCCCGCGCGTGACGACCGGATGCTCATTCTCAGTGTGAAGCCCCTCGGCAAGAGAAGCTACGATTGAAACTCGTTCGCGATCGCTCGACAATCCGCTTCCACACTTGGCGATCACCGTCCAAACTACCGGCCGACGCGATCTAGTCGAAGACCCGGCGAACTTCAATGAGCTGCGAGACACCATTGAATATGTTTTGACGATTTGCGTCCACCAGCTTCACGGTGCCAGGCGACACCGCCGCAGTCGTTGCGAACACGTGCCGGAGAGTCTCTATCGACCCCGGTCACCTGGAAGGAGCTATCAACCAGCTCGCCGAACAGGTCGCCTAGCAACGTCGCATGTTGTCGACGGTGTCGAAGCGTTTGATCACACGATCATGCGGTTGATCGTTCTATTCTGGCTTCAATACGATTGAGCCTTGGTGACCAGCGAACGACATCGAAGCACCAATCAAATCGCCGATTGGTTGCTCCCATTCGCGTTCTTTGTCAGCCGCGGGAAACAAAGTCGCAAAGGATGTTGCGCGAGACGCGTGGTCGTTTTCCGTTTCGGGATTTAAATCATTCTCCCGTTCGATGGCTTCGTTCTTTCCCAGCTTGGGTTGCATTTGGGGACGAACTTCACGCGCGACTGCAGCTAAGGGTTTGATCCCAAGGGTGGGTCGGGTGCTGCCGCTTCATCGAGATAGAAGTCGACTTGATCGGCGGTGATGTGTGCGGCCGGGAAATTCGCGAAATCGCCTGTTCGGTGCATCACTTGTGAGAGGACGCGAGCCTTCGAGGCGCCGGTGATGAGGAACGTGACGCGGCGGGCCGCGTTGATGACTGGCCCGGTGAGTGTGATTCGCTTTTGCCCCGACTCGGGATGCGTTGCGACTTCGCAAATGCGGGGCGACTTGAGAAAGTGACTCTCGTGAGGAAAAATTGATGCGGTATGTCCGTCGTCGCCCATGCCGAGGATCACGAGGTCGAATTGCGGCATTCCTCCGGCACCGAGTCGAACGTGCTGGCGAATCTCGTCCGCATAGCGAAGACATTCGGCATCGGGTGACGCTTCACCCAAAACACGATGGATGTTCTCGCTCGGTATCTGCACTCGACTCAAGAACAACTCATGAGCGACGCCGTAGTTGCTATCGCTGCTCGTTGGCGGCACGCATCGTTCGTCACCCCAGAAGAAATGCACGCGGGACCAGGGGATCGAATTGCGATAGTGTTCGGCCCAAGCTTGAAACAACAGTTTCGGAGTACTTCCGCCGGATAGCGCCACAGTGATGGTGTCGCTCTGCTGGGCGGCAACCCAGGCGGAGAAGTCAGTTGCGAAAGCGTCCGCCACCGACGTTGGGTTGGCGAAAATTTTAGTTTGGATGGTCATGTCAAGAATGTATCTTGGCGCGCGACGGTCCGAAAGCGGCCGCGTCTGGGCGAACGACCGCTGTTTCTTCAACCTTCACCCCTGCCCTCGCCCCAAAGAATCTTGAGGCAAAAGTCATTAATGAAACTGGCGCTCGCGCTAGCCATGAAATACGAACGCGTCACCGTTGTAATCGACATGAATGGTGCTGCCATCGGGATACGCATTGCGCAGCAAGGATGTCGCGAGTGGGTTTTGAATTTCGCTTTGGATCACTCGTTTGAGTGGCCGTGCTCCGTACATCGGATCGTAGCCCGCGTCGGCAACACGATCAATCGCCGCCTCGCTGACTGCGAGTTTTAGTCCACTGTTGGCGAGACGCTGCGATAAACTTTCGAGTTGCAACTTGACGATGTGCCGAATCTCGTCACGACGCAGCGGGTGGAAAATGACGATGTCGTCGATGCGGTTGAGGAACTCGGGCAGGAACCTTGCCTTGAGGGCTTCCTGGACTGCCGCCCGCATTTCGTCTTCGTCGCCGCCCTCGGCATTGACGCGTTGGATCACTTGGCTGCCGACATTGCTCGTCATCGCCACGACGGTATTACTAAAGTCGACGGTGCGGCCGTGACCATCGGTTAGTCGGCCATCATCGAGCACTTGAAGCAGGATATTGAAAACATCCGGATGCGCCTTTTCCATTTCGTCGAGCAAAATCACGGCGTAGGGTCTTCGCCGCACCGCTTCGGTTAGCTTGCCGCCTTCTTCGTAGCCGACGTATCCTGGAGGAGCACCGATCAACCGCGAGACACTGTGACGTTCCATGAACTCGCTCATGTCGATCCGCACCATTGCCGACTCGTCGTCGAACATGACTTGGGCGAGTGCCTTGCACAGTTCCGTCTTGCCGACTCCGGTTGGGCCGAGGAACAGGAACGAACCGATCGGACGACTGGGGTCTTGCAGTCCGCTGCGGCTGCGTCGCACCGCGTCTGAGACCGCCGCCACCGCTTCGTTTTGTCCAATGACACGACCGTGCAAACGTTCCTCCATCACGAGCAACTTAGCCCGCTCCGTCTCCATCATGCGAGTCACCGGCACTCCCGTCCAATGGCTAACGACTTCCGCAATCTCTTCCTCGGTCACTTCCTTGCGGAGCAAGCGGCGTTTATCTCCCTGGTCGCTCTCGGGGGACGGTTGCTGGGCGTCACGCTGCTCGAGTTCGGTAAGCCGTGCTTCGAGCTCACGTTGACGGGCCTGGACTTGCAACATCTCGCCGTAGGCGGCCTCGGGGCTTTCACCCCTGAGTTGACGTTGCTTCGCCTCGGTATCGAGAGTCGCGAATCGATGCTGCAACTGCTCGGCTTCCTTGCGGATACCCTGCACATCATCGAGGCCTAATTTCTCCGCTTCCCACTGCTCCCGGAGACTGGCGAGATCGCGTTTAAGCGACTCCATTTCCGCTTCAATTTCCTCACGCTTTTCGATCGCCGAGGCTTCTTCTTCGTCAACAAGTTGTCGATGAGCAAGTTCGAGTTGTCGCAGCCTTCGTTGCAACTGGTCGATCGGCTCGGGAACGCTTTCCTTTTCCATCGCCAATCGACTTGCCGCCTCGTCGATCAAGTCGATGGCTTTATCGGGCAGGAACCGATCCGCAATGTAACGATTCGACAACGTCGCGGCGGCCACGATGGCGCTATCCGTGATCTTAACACCGTGGTGCGATTCGTAACGTGATTTCAATCCCCGCAAGATAGCGATGGTGTCGTCGACACTCGGTTCGCCGACGTAGACGGGTTGAAATCGTCGCTCGAGCGCCGCGTCCTTCTCGATGTGCGTGCGGTATTCATCGAGCGTTGTCGCGCCGATGCAACGCAGCACTCCGCGAGCGAGTTCGGGCTTGAGTAAATTCGCAGCGTCCGCGGAACCTTCGGCCTTGCCCGCTCCGACAACGAGATGCAATTCGTCGATGAACAAGATAACTCGCCCGGCGGCATCCTTCACCTCGCGCAGCACCGCCTTAAGTCGCTCTTCGAAGTCACCTCGAAACTTGGCTCCGGCGACGAGCGCGCCCATGTCGAGTGAGATGACTTTCTTGTGCTTCAAACTTTGCGGCACGTCACCGTCGAAAATACGGATCGCTAGGCCTTCCGCGATCGCGGTCTTGCCAACCCCGGGTTGCCCGATGAGTACGGGATTGTTTTTCGTGCGGCGCGACAAAACTTGGATAACGCGGCGGATCTCGTTGTCACGACCGATGACGGGATCGAGCTTGCCTTGGGCAGCGAGTGCGGTCAGATCGATGCCGTACTTGGATAATGCCTGGTAAGTCTCTTCAGCGTTCTGGTCCGTGACCCGCGCCGAACCGCGGATCTCCGCCATCGCTTTGAGCACGTCCGCATCGGTAACGCCCGCGAGTTTAAGTAAATTCTTGGCCTTGCTGTCGGCCTTGGCTAGACCGAGCAGCAGGTGTTCGGTGCTGACGAATTCATCCTTGAGTGACTCGGCCGCCGAGGCCGCAGCGTCGAAGGCTTTCTGCAGCGCCGGACCGACGCCCGCTTGGCGGCCGCCGGAGACTTTGGGCAGCTTATCGAGTTCGGATCGAGCCGTTGAACGAAGTTGGTTGACGTTGACGCTCAACTTTTCCAACAACGGAATCGTCAGCCCGTCACTCTCATCAAGCATCGCACCGAGTAGGTGCAGCGGATCCATTTCCGGGTTACCGGTCGCAGCCGCTCGCCCCTGGGTTTCGGCAACGAGCCCCTGGGCTTTGTTGGTGAGTTTATCGAATCGAAATGCCATGATGTGTCACCCCAGGGAACGGTTGTGGTCCCCTCGCCCCGTTTTACTGGGCGAGGGGATTCAAGAAAACGGTGGCCGCGCGTCGCGATCACCTTGCATCGACTAATCCTTGACTTCAAAATCGGCGTCGATTGCGTCGTCATCGCCATCGGCCGCTGCGGCGGCGGCACCGCTCGCCCCCGCACCGGCGCCCGCCTCGGAGCTCGTCTTTTCGTACAACACCTTGCTGAACGCTTGCGATGCGGAGTCGAGTTCGTCGGTGGCTTGTTTGATCGCAGCGGTATCGCTGGTCTCGGCCGCCTTCTTAACCTTCTCGATCGCCTTGTTCATCGGTTCCTTGTCCGACTCGCTCAATTTCTCGTCGTTCTCCTTCATCAACTTCTCGAGTTGATACACCTGTTGGTTCGCCTTATTGCGGGCTTCCACCAATTCGAATTCGCGACGATCCTCGTCCGCATTCGCTTCGGCGTCTTTACGCATTTGTTCGATTTCGTCTTCCTTCAACGCACCCGCTTCCTTGATCTGAACGGAAGCTTCCTTACCCGTTTTCAACTCTTTGGCGGAAACGTTGACGATGCCGTTCTGGTCGATATCGAACTTGACTTCAATTTGCGGCACACCCCGCGGTTGCGGCGGGATGCCTTCGAGATTGAACTCACCGAGCAAGCGGTTGTGGGACGCCATCTTGCGTTCACCTTGGAACACACGAACGGTCACGGCGGTTTGACCATCCGCAGCAGTGCTGAACACGTTCTTCTTTTCGACGGGAATGGTCGTGTTGCGTTCCACGAGCGCCGTCATCACACCGCCTTCGGTTTCGATGCCGAGTGTTAGCGGTGCGACGTCGAGCAGCAGCACGTCGGTCCGCTCGCCGGCGAGCACGCTCGCTTGAATCGCGGCGCCGACCGCAACGACTTCATCGGGGTTTACACCCTGGTGCGGTTCACGGCCGAAAATTTGTTTCACCAGGTCACGAACCTTGGGCACTCGCGTGCTACCACCGACCAAGACGATCTCATCAATTTCCGAGGGTTTCATGCCGGCATCCTTCAACGCTTGCAGCACGGGACCGCGGCAGCGTTCGACGAGCGCATCGATGAGCTCCTCGAACTTCGATCGCGTGATCTTCGTCGTCAAGTGCTTGGGACCGCTCGCGTCCATCGTGATGAACGGCAAGTTGATGTCGGTCTCGGGCAGCGTGCTAAGTTCCTTCTTGGCCTTTTCGCAAGCTTCCTGCAATCGCTGCAGCGCCATCGGATCGTTGCGAAGATCGATCGCCGTATCCTTTTTGAACTCGGATGCGACGTGGTGAATGAGCGCTTCGTCGAAGTCGTCACCGCCGAGGTGCGTATCACCCGACGTGCTGATGACCTGGAAGACACGGCTTTCCTGTTCTTCATCACCGCTGTCGGCGACTTCGAGAATCGACACGTCGAAGGTACCGCCGCCCAAGTCAAAGACGATGATCTTTTCGTCCTTCTTCTTGTCCAAGCCATAAGCCAGGGCGGCAGCCGTCGGCTCGTTGATAATCCGTGCGACCTCGAGACCCGCGATCAAACCGGCGTCCTTGGTCGCTTGTCGCTGGGCATCATTGAAGTATGCCGGGACCGTGATCACCGCCTTGTTGACCTTGTGTCCGAGGTAGGCTTCGGCGGACTCCTTCAGCTTGCGCAACACTTTGGCGGAGATTTCTTGAGGCGTGTATTCCTTGTCGCCGACTTTGATCTTCACGTACTCGCTCGCCGAGCCGGTGACACCGTAGGGCACCATCTTCTCTTCGGATTCCACCTCGCTATGTCGACGGCCCATGAAGCGCTTGGCCGAATAAATCGTCCGCTTCGGGTTGGTTACCGCTTGGCGACGTGCGGGTTCGCCGACGATCGAGTCGTCCTTGTCGGTGAACGCGACCACGCTCGGCGTCAAGCGATTGCCTTCTGCGTTGGGAATCACCTTGGGCTCGCTACCCTCCATGATCGCAACCACGCTGTTCGTCGTTCCGAGGTCGATACCGATAATCTTTTCACCTTGAGCCATGATTCACTTTCCTTCAGAACGTGGTTGAGTTGTGGATTGAATGGGTTGTCGTTTAGTCAGCCGTATTCGGGTGGATACTCACTTTGGCAAAGCCCGTGCCAGTGGCTGACCCGAGGCCGCTGCCAAATGCGTGGCAGCCGGCTGTTCAACGGCGAAAATGCTGTTTATCGCGAAAAAAATTTTGTCGTCGACTCCGTCTCACTGACAAAATCGTCATTGCCTCGACGGTGCGTTTTTGGCGCCACCAAAGAATGTGTCAATTTGACAGGCGACTATCGGTCGAGTGAGCATTTAGAGCACAATGCGGGGCCGTAGAACCTCGGCAGCTTCACTCCATTCCCGTGCGACCGCAAAGCTCATGGCGAAATCAAATCAGCGGTCGGCGGCGAAGCAAAAAACGCCTCAGCCGCCCCAGTCATCTCACAATCCTAGCCTTCAAGACGATCTCGACAGCCTGGATCGCGAGTTGCTCCGGCTTGTTGAACAGCGATGCGAGCTCGTCCGTGAAGTCGCCGCATCAGCCCCGAGCGGCATCGCCGCCGGAATGCACGATGCTGCGAAGCGGGCTCGGGAGTTGGTGGCCAAGTCCGAGTCGGCGGCGGATCATGTCAGCGGGGATGCGAAACTGGCTCTGCTACGTCACGTCGCGAGCATTGGCCTAGCCAACATGCATCGGATGCGGGTTGCCTACCTCGGGCCTCAGTACAGCTACACTCACCTGGCGGCGATTAAGTACTTCGGTGACGCCGCCGCGTTTGCGCCCGTCGCCTCGATCGCCGCAGTGTTTGAGGCGGTGATGCGCAACGAGGCGATCGCGGGATTGGTGCCGATCGAAAACAGCACCGACGGACGCATTGTCGATACGCTCAGCATGTTCATCCGCCGCACGATGCACGTTTGTGGTGAAGTCGTCTTGCCGATCCACCACAACTTGTTGTCCCGCACACCGCGCGAGCGAATCGTCGAAGTCTACAGCAAGCCTCAGGCGCTTTCGCAATGTCGCACATGGCTAGCTAACAATTTGCCCAACGCCCAATTGATCGATATGAGCAGCACCACGGCAGCGGCGCAAATCGCGGCTGAGAAACCCGGTGCCGCTGCGGTCGCGGGTATCGAAGCGGGTCGCGAATACAGTCTCGATTTGATCGATGCGAACATCGAGGACAACCCGAATAACTTCACACGTTTCGCGATCCTCGGCCGCGAGCAACTCGCGCCGACCGGCGACGACAAGACCGCGATTATGTTCCAAGTCAATCATCAACCGGGTGCGCTGGCGGATTCGATGACGATCTTCAAGAAAGCCAACTTGAACTTAACCTTCATCGAATCGTTTCCGATTCCCGAGCGAGTCAACGAGTACGTTTTCTTCATCGAGCTGGCGGGCCATCAAGACAACGCGAACGTCGCCGCCGCAATCGCGACACTGAGTAAACGCTCGCAGCGCGTCGACGTGCTCGGCTCGTATCCGCGAGCGGTCGTTTAGAAACGAGAACCGCCGTTTCGAGAATTGAAGAAGTGAAATAGGCGTCCCTGCCAACCACTGACTTCCGTGCCAGGCGAGGTTTTAGCCGAGTGGTAAAACGTTGGTCAAGACGAATCGGACGCAATCGAACAAACATCTTCAATCTTTATTTTTGCACCCTGATTCGGCTTGCATCACACAACGAAAACGCTTTTGACAGCGGCGCATTCGTGCTTCATCACTTCGACCTCGCATGCTCGCGTCGATACTTGCCTGGGGGCACGTTCATGGCGCGCCGAAACGCGACGCTCATGTACTCTTCATGGCGAAACCCCGTGCGCTGCGCAATCGTTGCGAGCGTTAAATCACTCTCCAAAAGAAGTTGCCGAACTCGTTCGATCCGCTGGCGAATGATCTCCTCATGAGGGGATCGCCCCATGATGGTTTGAAATCGACTTTCGAGCACGCGGCGCGAAAGTGGGACCGCTTTCAAGACGTGAGACACGTTGATGGCCTCGCACGCGTGATCGCGGATGAAGCGCACCGCGGAGGCGACGTCCGCGTCGTCGATGGCCAACACGTCCGTCGATTGCCGCGTGGCGATACCGATCGGATCGATTAAGTGCGCGCTGCTGGAGACATTAACACCGGTCATCATTACATCGAGTAGACGCGCGGCTTCCCGACCCGTGCGGAACGAATCCGGAATCACGCTCGACATGGGCGGTGTGCACAGATTGCAGAGCAAGTGGTCGTTATCAACACCAATCAACGCGAGCTCTTCCGGCACACTCACATCGCATTGACGACACGCATCGAGCAATTGCTGGCCCATGATGTCGTAGCACGCCAGCACGCCGATGGGTCGCGGCAGCGATCTCAACCATTTCTCGATGCGCGCCTTTTCCCGGTCCCACGAAAATCGTTTCTCGTGACCCGATGAAGACTCATAAACGTGATAGCTCGTGCATGAACCACGCACCGCGTCGGCAAAGCACTGCTGCCGCCAATTGGACCAGTTGAAGCTCGGGTTGCCACAAAAAGCTAAGTGCTTGAAGCCACGCTCGAGTAGGTGTTCCGCCGCGAGCTTGGCAATCACGGCATCGTTGGTTTCGACCCAGGGGATATTGGGCACCCGTCGCGCGGCGCTGACGTCGATCACGGGCAACCGTGTCGCGGCGACCGCGGCGGCGATCTCGTCGGTTTCGATCCGCGCAATCACGCCGTCACCCTTCCAGCCCTTGAGCCACGACGGAGGCCGACCGCCACGCTCTTGCTCGGGCAAGTAAATCGACCAAGGCTCGTGCTCGTGGACATACGAAATGATCCCCTCGAGCAGCCCACGGGCGTACGCATTGGATGTCTCGATCAGTAAGGCGACCGATTTGCGAGGTTTCATCGGATCACTCGAAACGAGCTTTTTGCAGCGGTAAAATCGCACAAGACGACTGCGCGAATTCTCATTCTACTTCGTCACGGGATGGCTTATACTCCTTGAGCGGCAAATTAAGGATGAGTCGGTGCCGCATCGTTTTCCCGAATCAATTCGACGAACAGAACATAACGGTGGTGGGTTTGATGAGTGATCGCAAAGTGCGGATGGCGATGGTCGGTCTTGGTTTCGGCGCCGAGTTCATTCCCATCTATCACGCGCATCCGGATGCCGAAGTCGTGGCGATTTGCCGCCGCAATGAACAGGAACTCCATGCGAGCGGGGACCAATTCGGAATCGGCAAACGGTACACCGAGTTCGACCAAGTGTTGGCGGACCCGGACGTCGATTGCGTCCACATCAACAGCCCGATCGGCGATCACGCTTGGATGTCGCTGCGAGCGATGGACGCGGGCAAGCACGTGATGTGTACCGTGCCGATGGCGACCACGATCGACGAGTGTCGGCAAATCGTTGAGAAAGTCGCCGAAACGGGATTGAAGTACATGATGGCCGAGACGGTGGTGTACAGCCGCGAGTTTTTGTTCATCAAGGAGATGTACCAAAGCGGCGAACTGGGCAAGATCCAACATCTCGCAGCCTCGCACCCGCAAGACATGGATGGCTGGCCAGATTACTGGCAAAAGATGATCCCGATGCATTACGCGACGCACGTCGTCAGCCCGTGTCTCGGTTTGATCGACGGACTCGCCGAGTACGTGAGTTGCTTCGGCAGCGGCACGGTGCGGGACGACATCGCGACGAAATCCGGCAACCCGTTCGCGGTCCAATCGTGTCACATCAAGGTTAAGGATAGTGACCTGACGGCACACATTTGGCGTTGTTTGTACGACGTGGCTCGCCAGTACCGTGAGAGCTTCGATGTGTACGGGACGAAAAAGAGTTTCGAGTGGACACTGGTGGAAGGTGATCATCACGTGATGCACACGGCGAAGAAGCCAGAACCGGAGATCGCCGAGCGGATCGAAGTCCCCGACTTCGCACATCTGCTCCCCGAGCCGATTCGCCGGTTCACCTTGCCTCAAGAGATCCACGATGCCGAGCACCTATCATTCTTGCAGGGCGGTGGACACGGCGGCTCGCATCCGCACTTGGTCCACGAATTTGTCAGTGCCGTGCGTGACAATCGTGATCCCAAACCGAACGCGATCACGAGCGCCAATTGGACCTGTGTCGGCATTTGCGCCCACGAGTCAGCCATGAACGGCGGCGAGATCGTGCGGCTCCCCAATTTCACGCTGCAACCGGTGATGGGCTCGGCTTAAGCGACGGTAAGTACCGTGGCCGCCCAGCCGTCACGTGCTGTTTCGATTTTTTAGACACGCCCATGCTTAGCAGCTAAAGCCTGGACACCGACCTCAATACCCCCAATCAATGAACAATATGCACCGCATCTTTTTGCTCCTCGTCGCCACCTTGTCCGTCGTCACTTCGTCCGCGGCAGACCCGGTGCGAGTGTTGTTCTTGGGCGACAATGGTCATCATCAACCGAAGCCTCGCTTCGACGAGCTCGCGCCGGTGCTGGCGAAGCGCGGTATCGAGATGACTTACACCGATGACCTAGCCGAGCTCGATCTCACCACGCTCAAACGATTCGATGCGCTCGCGTTGTACGCCAACATTGACACGATTTCGCCGCAGCAAGCGGATGCGATCCTGGCGTACGTCAACGGCGGCGGTGGCTTCGTGCCGCTGCACTGCGCGACCTATTGTTTTCGCAATAACGACAAGATTGTGGCACTGATGGGTGCCCAGTTTCAACGTCACGGAACGGGTGTCTTTCGTACGGAGTTGGCGGCGACAGAACATCCCGTGATGAGTGGTTTCGGCGGTTTCGAGAGTTGGGACGAGACCTACGTGCATCACTTGCACAACGAGGCGAATCGAACGGTGCTTGAGTACCGCGTCGATAGCGAGGGCCGCGAGCCATGGACGTGGGTACGAACCGAAGGCCAGGGTAAGGTTTTCTACACGGCGTGGGGTCATGACTCGCGCACGTGGACGAACCCGGGATTCCAAAACTTGGTCGAACGTGGCATCCGGTTTGTGACCAATCAAGATCCGCAAGCCGCCG
>JBBSJZ010000019.1:0-24261 GCA_038256795.1 Pirellulales bacterium
CGCCACCGTCGCGGCCGGACCGACTTCCGCCCGTAGCGAAGTTCGCTGAGGCGAGCGGCCGTTTCATTTGTAACCTCTCCCTCGACGCTTCGTGGGGGCGAGAGGGCAGGGTGAGGGGGCGGAAAAAAGCGACCGCTCGCCAACGACTTTCTGCTTCGCACTTTTCACCCGAAAAGCCGCTTGCGCAGCAAACTCTTTCCGCAGCTCCACGCTAACGCGACGTACAAGTCGCTTCGACGTCGCAAAGTCTCCCGCACGCGGAATGAAAGCATCCGGCGGCAGCGAGTGGCCGTCTGGAACCCGAACTTCCTGGCGTACATCCTTTGAAAACCAGAAAGATATCAGGCGTCGGCCCTACGCCCTTACCAAGCGTGCGAATTCTAGCTTGGAAGGGGAGTGGATAAGAGCCTACAGCCGAAAGCTGCGATCCATCAGCAAATCTCGGTCGGCAAAAGTTTGGACTTCAACTGCGGCGACCGGGTACAATGGTGCTTCGGCTCTGGGCGACCGGCCGTCCAGTCTTTAATCGAAAGGTGACTTTTATCCGGAGAATGATCATGGAACGCAAGACTACGACTGCCGAACTGGCTGGATTTTTTCATCGAGAATTGAAAGAGCAAGGACTGACCTTATCCGACGCACAACGAGTGCTGAAAGCCGGATCCAACCAAGCAATCGATCCGCAACGTGTAGGCCACCTGCTCGACGAGATCACCGAATTGATCCGCGCCCATGGACCCGAGACGCCGATCGGCGACTTTCTGCCCAGCGAATCTTCCGCGATAGGAAGTTCGGGCATCCATGGCTGACGACTCAAGGAACGCTGAAAAAATCCGAGTCGCCATGGCAAATGACGAAGCCAATCGGAATGGTGATGGTCTTGTTCCGGGTCAATGTTGACGATCCAAAACCTTGAAGTTTCCAATGCCGCGGTCCATCGTGCGTGGGGGCCAGTCGCCAAACTCCGAGGTTTTCTTCGGCATGGCGTCGGTGTTCCAATGAAGTAACTCACATTGGTCCAGAGTTCAAACTATTTCACAGGGTGAAACGCAACGTGGCTCCGCACAAGTGCAACCAGGCTTGTGATAACCCAGTCGCCGGTGCGTCCTAGCCAGTCGTCGGCACGGGCACCAATACGAAGCATGAGTCGTTGTGGTTTTATCGTAACCTGGCGGATCATGGCGTGACGACATCCAGCGACGATGTTTTTGCTGGCTGATCGATCGTCTTCACAGGCTCCCACACCACAGCCTGCCACCTCGCCGCAGTTGCCCTCGCCTCTTACTAACTTTCTACTGAGTTACATTGGGTTACAAAGCCTCGTCGCGAAAGAAGCCGGAACTAAGTTCATGGGACTTTCATCCCACAAGATTATGCCCATCGTTGGGCGTACTGCAGCAAAGTACGCGGCGCCGTTCTTCTTAGAAGCAATATCGATCGGCATCCTCGTTGACTTCAATTGTTCGGCAACACCGAGAATCTGGTTTGATGTACAAGGAACGAGTCCCATGACACGCAAGACCTTAAAACTCTGGGCCATCGGGTTCGGGGGTTTGCTGTTCCTGGCCGGACTATTCGTTTTTATCTTCGACTTATTGGACAAACGAAACCCAGAGGTCGTTCATGCACCCGACAAGATCACTTCGTTCGTGGAGATGCTGGATCTCGGCGATCTCGTCGCATCGGTAAAGCCCTCAAACGTCGAACTGAAGTTCGTGACCCAAGGTAGCGGCGGCGGTACGGGACAGTTTAGAGATGATTGGGACCCAAGTGTTCATCAAGGCATCTTGCTGGAGGGCGCGACAAGCAGAAAAAATATCGAGTTCGAAATGACCTGCGAGGCCGAAAGAAGAGCTTTGCTTCTATTACGACTCAAGGACGCCATGACGAAATCCCTAAGTCGCTGGAATTCAGATGTTCAAATCGGCAGATCCGGATCACACGACGGTGCGGCAGAAACGGAAGATTTTGTTCTTGAGTACCGGGCTGATAGCGAGGCTGGCAGCTACGAAGGGGAGATTAGGGTCGCAGTCAAAGAAGTCTCGAAGGAGTTGATACGTCCGTCCGAAACCGGCAAGGTGATCCACTCGCTATCCATTGCCAGCAACGAAGCGCGATGGGCGCGCAAATGACAATTGCCGAAAAAAAGCTGAACCCGAATTGCCCATGACGGGTTTCGACATGGATGCTCGCTCGCGGCAAGCGAGTTAGCATGACGTTTGATGCAAATGAACTGACTGAAATCTATCTCAATTTGGAAGCCCTGCAAATGTTCCGATGCTTTTCTGCGCTGCCTGTTCTGGTACTCTGCCTTGCAGCCAATCTACAGGCAGCCAATCACGAAACGAGTGGCAACGATGATTCCAGTGCAACGACGCTGAAGCTTTACTTCCCGCCGGAGTTAATATCGTCTGGTCGAAACCCAAACGGCTTCAAGCCGGAAATTGCAAAACTCTACGTCGATGATCTTTACGTCGGCGATGCGATTATAAATCTGCATGACTTCGTCCCTTCATTTAGGTTCCCAAAATCAACCGTCAAGCTACGTATCGAGATGTCGGACGATCGTAAATTCGAGACCAAGATGACGTTTCTGGGGCACGGTTCGACGCAGGTGCTTTATGTGGATCTCACTGGTTTTGGACCTGCATCCGAAGCCACCCCCGCAGCCGTTGGCTCCGTCAATGCTTCGAGCAACCCACCGCTTCGCAACTAGAAATGCGAATGACAACGCCATGCAACCCGGCAATCCGGTTAGCAGTCGTACCTGCACTAAATCAAGCCATCGAGTTTGATGTCGGCAATCTCAGGCCGCACGATTTTGGTCGACGTCGATTTGGCACCGGCGAGTTCTGCTTCGAGTCGGACATCTTTTTGAATCGTACATCGCGGCAGCTTTCAGCGAATCGACGTCTTACTGAGTCGTGACCTCTTGCGCTGGCTCGACGACCGATTCGGTCCATCCCACGGGTTGTGTCCAGGCTTGTTGTTTTTGCTGGTCAAAGGATGGATCAACAGCATCCTGGCTGCTGGTCACCACGGCGCGAACGTATAATTCGTTGCCTTGAAATTGATAGCTCGCGATAGCACCGTCGACGGAAGCGACGATGCGACCGATGTTGTCAAGGACTTCCGCTTCACTGACTGGCGTGTCGGTGGGTGCATTTGGGTCTGGCGCGAGCGATGCGATGAAATCGGTGCGATACGTGACGTCGGGTTCCGCAGCGATCTCGAGAGCCAGCACGCGGGCACTTGAATCGAACCGGACATCGCTCAGGGTGACGCCGCTCGAGGCGTAAAAATCTCCGCGTTTCATGGCCCGGATAAGGTGTTCGGGCGTGAGATAGCGACTGCGAACCATCACCCACCCGCGGCCAGGCCGCGCACCCGGTCGGCCGTGATACTCGTGGCTATCGTCCGTGCCCAATCCCATCAGGGGCGGCACGTTCACTTCCGTACGACGGATCGCATTGACGAGATCCCAAATGCGTTCGACACCGGGATGATCATCGTCTCCCAAATGGTTGATCTGGTTATGCCCGTTGTAGACTTCAAAGAATTGCTCATCGACGACTGCAGCGAGGTCGTCAGCGGTGACGCCGTAGTGAAAATTCGGATGATTCAGGTGCATTAGGACCTCACGTCCGTGGCTCTTCTCGTGGGCGAGCATCGCCCGCAAGTTGTTTTGCATCACTTCGCGAACCGTTTCACCTCCGGCGGGCTGGAGCGCCTCGGCGACGTTGATGGCTCCCAGATGGACTGGCTTGCCTTGGGCCTTGTCGCTAATTTCCTCTGCGGGGATCATGATAAACTCGTCACGACGTTCCAACAGTGAGCGGAATTCGTCGAGTGGCTTGAGTCGCACCGCGTAGTCGTCGGTGTCGGGATCGCCCTGGGTTTCGACCCACGCGGCGCCGAAGCGGTCGCGATATTTCTTCATCACTGCCGCATCGCTACGGCTGATGACGGATTTGACGGGCATCCACTTCATGCCCTCACTGAGCGTGTTATGGTCCGATAGGCCGAGAAAGTTATACCCACGGCTGCAATACCAATCGGCGATCATCTCTGGAAAATCGTCGCCATCGCTCCAAAGCGAATGCGTATGGAGATTCCCCTTCCACCAGCGCGGCTCTGGGTCGTCAGCGAGCCCCGCCGCGTTCCAAGAAACCACGATCGTGAGCAAGGGGACGATCGTCAACAATAGACGGTAAATTGTCATGATTGATACAGCTCGGTATGGGACGGCTCGAAATTAAATTCCCGAATGCTGAACACGCCGCTCACCCTCACCCTCACCCTCACGCGGTGTGGGGAGAGGAGACAAAGCGGACGTGGTTTTGAGTCGTTCCTAAGCAAGGAAACCATGAAGCGAGCGGCATCTTTTTTCCGCCCGTTCCCTGGTGGAAAGGGTGAGAATGGATCTGCAGCGGTGATTATAACGCGGCGGCGGATCGCCACGCTTGTTCGGCGATACGTTTAACATCCGCGATGCTCACTTGCTGGGATGCGGCGATCGACTTGGCGTCGTCGTCCTCGATACTGATGCGGGTCGTATCGCCCGGCAATCGGACCACCTTGCCGCGGACGGGGCCGAAGGGCGTTTCGACGGTAACGCTTTCGCGGGCGAGTTTATGGCGATCGGCGACGTGACGACGAATACCGATGGATGTGGTGTGCTCGAAAATAATTTGTTCGAGCGTGCCGACGCGTGACTCGGCCGCGAGCACGGTTAGCACGACGCCGACGCGACCTTTCTTCATCGTCACGGGTGCCTGGTAAACGTCGAGCGCGCCGGCATCGAGCAATCGTTGGCTGCAGTCCGCGAGTTGCTGGGGCGTCGAGTCATCGATGTTGGTTTCGAGCACTGCGACGCGATCGGATTGGATGCTGAGCGCGCCACTCGCCACCGCATCAGTCGTACCGAGCAAGACACGAAGCACATTCGCCTGGCCGTCGAGATCCTTGGTGCCGGCGCCGTAACCGACCGCGGAAATCGTCATGCTCGGCAACGGCCCGAAGGCGGAGCAGGTCGCGGCGAGGATCGCGGCACCGGTGGGCGTCGTCAGTTCGGCTTCGATCGTCGAAGGTGCGAGTGGAATACCGCAAAGTAATTCGGCGGTCGCCGGGGCGGGGATTGATACTCGGCCGTGTGCGATGGTGACGAAACCGGTGCCGGTGGGTACCGGCGACGCCTGGACATCTTCGATGCCGAGCAAATCCATGGCGACGGCGGTGCCCACGATGTCGGCGATCGAGTCGATGGCACCCACCTCATGAAAATGGACTTTTTGAATCGTCGAGCCGTGGACTTTGGCTTCGGCGAGTGCCAATTTCATAAAAATTTGGTGAGCTCGTGCCTTGGCCGCCGGAGACACAGCGTCGGCGCGATCGATCATCGCTTCGATGTGGTGCAGGTGCCGGTGGGCATGCTCGGGGGGATGGTTAATTCGCACGTAACACGCACGGAAACCGCACTTTTTGACGGTTTCCGTGGTGATGGCCAGCTCCCCGAGCCCCATCGACTGGACCGCCGCCTCGATCGCGCGAACATCCGCGCCGAGGTCGATCAGAGCCCCCAAAGTCATGTCGCCACTGATTCCGCTAAGACAGTCAAAGTAGGCAAGTGTTGCCATGAAGATTCTTTCCCAGAACGAGAGGCTGTTTGGCGTTGAAGGTTTGCGTCGGCTCGGTATACTCTGCGGCCCAGGCCTGGGTCACGAATGACGCGGACGGCCTGTGAAGATACTAACCGAAAAGACTTTTGAGATCGATCCGATGAAAGTTGTCAGTAGCATCGGTGCGTTGAAATACCGCCACCCCGATTGTCAAGTCGTCCGTCGTCGCGGACGCATTTACGTCATTTGCAAGAGCAACCCCAAGTTCAAGGTCCGTCAGGGCGGGGCTAAGGTCAAGAAGACTCGTCGCTAACGAGTGATTGCGATGACTTCACGGCGGTACGCGATTATTGGCGCCGGGGCCCTTGGTGGTCTCTACGGTGGAATGCTCGCCAAGGCCGGTTTCGAAGTCCACTTCCTTTTGCACAGCGACTACGATCACGTCGTCCAGCATGGCTGGAGAGTCGACAGCACGCTCGGTGATTTTCACTTGCCGAGTATCCACGCGCACGCCTCGGTGGACACCATGCCGGCCTGTGACGTGACGATTCTTGGTTTGAAGACGACCCTCAATCACTTGCTGCCTGAATTGTTGCCCATGCCGACCCGCGATGGGGGAATCGTGCTGGTGCTGCAAAACGGCCTCGACGTCGAGGCTGATACAGCCGCCATCGTCGGAGCCGATAGGACGCTCGGCGGATGTTGTTTCTTGTGCAGCAATAAAGTCGGCCCCGGGCACATTCGGCACATCGACTACGGTCGCATTGTCTTTGGCGAATACGAGCCAGCCACTAGCCGAGAAAACACGCGGGCTCAAGAAATCTGTGCAGACCTTGTCAGTGCTCGGATCGATGCGAGCACGACGGACGACCTGTGGACGACGCGATGGCGAAAATTGATGTGGAACATTCCCTTCAACGGTTTGTCAGTCGCGCTCAATGCTTCGACGCGAGACATCATCGACGATGCCGCCGCCGCACCCTTGGCCGAGTCCATCATCCGAGAAGTTCACGCTGCGGCGACAAAGTGTGGCGCCGTGATCCCGGCGGAAGCGATCGCAGCAACGATGGACCATACGCGCGACATGGTGCCGTACGACAGCAGCATGCGACTCGACTTCTTAGCTCGTCGCCCAATCGAACTCGAAGCAATTTTTGGAAACCCGCTCCGCGCCGCTGAGCGACACGGTGCCCAAATGCCACGTGTCGAAATGCTCTACCGCGAACTCGCGTTCCTCGCAGCGATTCACAACCCTCGAAATTTGTGAGCGAGAGACTTAGCTCGTCAATGCGGATCGCAATGCCTCGTGAGCTCGCGGGATTTGCTCATAGGGTGATTCCTCTTCGAACTCGAGATTGACGAAACCTTGGTATCCCGAGTCCCGGAGGATCTTGCCGACGCGCTCCAGATCGGCTGGGTATGACTTGCCCGCCGGCGTTTTCATGGTGACTTTGACTTGCACGTTCACGGCGTACGGGGCGCAAGTGACGAGATCGGCGTAGGGATCGTCGCTGAAGAAGTTGCCGGTATCGAGATTGATCCCGACCCAGGGACTTTGCACGCGGCTCATGATTTCGAGCATGTGCGCCGCCGTCAGGTTCCCGTGGTTCTCGACGCCGAGAAAGATTCCGTGCTTGGCGGCGTGATCGGCACATTCAGTGAGCGCTTCGATCGCTTCATCGAGTCGCGATGTGTCCTTGCTCAAGTCGTTACCCGTGCCCGCAAAAAAACGGATGTGCGGCGCGCCGAGAACTGCGGCACGATCGATCCATTGCTTCGCCGTGGCGACTTCGGCAGTGAGCTTCGGACCTTTACCAATCGTGAAATTGTTGCCGATCGCGGTGCCCGAGATGGCGACACCCCGCAAGAAGGCTGCTTGCCGCAGTGATAAGAAATAGTCGTCGTCGACGTCGATCGGAAAGAAGTAGCTCGTGAGTTCGGCGGCGTCAAAATTCTGGTTGACGCAGTAATCAAGGAAATCGAACATGTCGATCTCCGTTCGATCCGCCTTGACCGTTTGCGTTTTGCCTCGCATGAAGCCGAAGTATTCGCGGAGCGAGTAAGCAGCAAGTCCGACTTGAAACCGGGCCGGACCGCTGCGGGCGATCGGTTCGCGAGCGGATAGCGGTGTCGTCATGCCAACGATCGAGGGTATCGCCGCCGAAGTTGCAGCCAAACCCGCTAAGAATTCACGTCGTCGCATCAGTTTTGTGCCTTTCATGTCGCAGCCGAGGGAGACGAGAACAGTGCCGCAGCAGCACAACGGGAGGTTTCGCGTCGGTTGATAGAATACTCGGTTTGTGAGCGACTAGCTGGTACACTCGCCACGCCGGCTGAAATTCCCCTCCGCATTAACGACACCTCCTCTCTTTCAGTGACAGCATGGAAACTCCGACCTTCGTTCAATCGTTTCGCAGCGGGAAGCTACTGCGTGGGATGCAGATGACAAGCACGGCGCCGCATTGGCCTCGGAACTTGAGTGGCGCGGGGCTGGACTTTGTGTTCATGGATTGTGAACACCACTGGTTCACCCGTGAACAAAATGCTTGGATGTGTGCGGCCTACCGTGGCTCGAATATCGCACCTCTCGTGCGGGTTCTATCGCCCTCGGGGGCGCTGGTGAGAGCGGCGCTGGATGATGGGGCGGCGGCGGTGATCGTGCCCTATGTCGAGAGTATCGAACAAGTGCGTGAGTTGGTCGCGGCTTGCAAATTGCGTCCCATCCAGGGTGAGCGTGCGGCGAGCGCGATGATGGACCGGCCGCTGCAGGAACCACAACTGTCGATGAGCCAAACGGTGAGTGCGGGCTTCGGGTTGGTGATACAAATTGAAAGCGAAGTCGCGGTCGAGCGCTGCGAATCGCTACTCGATGTTCCTGGTGTCGATGGGGTGCTGATTGGTCCCTACGATCTCACCGCCAGCCTCGGTTGTTTCATGAATTACGACGACCCACGTTTCAAGGATGCGATCACGCGAGTCGCGACAGCCGCACGGGGCCGCGGACTCGGTGCAGGAATCTACTTTGCTGAGAACCCGAGCCGCGAGCGATGGGCGATGGAGATGGGTTACAACCTCATCGTGCAAGGCTGCGATTGGACGCTGATCCGAGAAGCGATTCGGTCGCGCCAGTCATGAACGAGATTGCGAGTGGGATTGTCGCTCGGGCGCGCGAGACGCTCGATCAATTGCGACGTGAATTGCTTGCCCAGCGTCATGCCGACGGACACTGGACGGGCCAACTCGCCGGATCTGCACTGAGCACGGCAACGGCTGTGAGCGCGCTCGCCCGCGTCGCGATCGATCGCCCCCGTGGTGATGTGGCAGTCGAATTGTCGCTCGTTGATCGCGGTGTCGCTTACTTGCGAACCCAGCAGAATGCGGATGGCGGGTTCGGAGATACGGACCGCAGCTACTCGAACATTGCCACAAGCTATCTCGTGTTGGCAGCATCGGCGCTTGCCATTTCGGCCGGACGACACGGGCTCGATGATGACGCCTGCATGCGACTGCGCGGCTACATTGCTGGGCAAGATTCGCTCGACGGGCTTCGTCGCCGATATGGTACGGACAAAACATTTGTCGTGCCGATCATGACGAATCTCGCCATCGCAGGATTGGTGTCTTGGGACGAAGTGCCGCGGTTGCCATTTGAAGCGGCGGCGGTCCCTCAGTCGTTTTACCGACTCGTCCGCATGCCGGTGGTCAGCTACGCGATTCCGGCGCTCGTCGCGATCGGCCAAGCGAGACACTTTCATGGGCGAGCCACGCTGCGGCCGCTCAAGGCATTGCGAGCGATGGCGATACCGCGAACGATGCGAGTGCTCGCCGCCATGCAGCCCGAGAGCGGCGGATACCTTGAAGCAACACCCCTGACGTCATTCGTCGTCATGAGTTTGGCCGCGACCGGGCGTGGTGATCACGCGGTGTCTAGCCGAGGCGTCGAGTTCTTGCGAGTGTCGATTTCAGACGACGGTAGTTGGCCCATTGATACGAACTTGGCGACTTGGCTAACGTCATTGTCGCTGCATGCTTTGTGTGCCGACCCGGATGATGGTCGCGAGTGGTGTGACCCTCGACTCGTCTCGTGGTTGCTTCGCTGCCAACATCGAGTGCGTCATCCATTCACGGGAGCGTCGCCTGGAGGATGGGGCTGGACGGACTTGAGCGGTGCGGTTCCCGATGGCGACGATACACCGGCAGCAATGATCGCGCTCCTCGGTGTGCGTGAGCACTGCGGCACACCCGTGCGGAAACAAATTGACGAGGCGGTATCGGCCGGAGCGAAATGGCTCATCGGGCTCCAAAACCGTGACGGCGGCTGGCCAACATTCTGTCGCGGTTGGGGAAAGTTGCCGTTTGATCGCAGCAGCACTGACTTGACCGCGCATGCGATCCGAGCACTGCGCGCCGCAATTCGATCGCGCGACGTCGACACGACAATTCCAGACATCGATCCTATGCTGAGCAAAAAGTGCCAAGCGGCGATCGAACGGGGCCAGCGGTTCTTGGTTCGCCGACAAGGTAAAGATGGTGGTTGGTTGCCCTTGTGGTTCGGAAACCAAGACCGACCCGACGACATCAATCCGGTCTATGGTACGGCTCGGGTGCTGATGTCGATCGAGGCGGAACCAAGGCTATTATCAAAGTCGACGAAGGCGAGCGACGCCTTGGCAACGGCTTACGCGGCGGGTTGCCGAGCATTGATCGCAGACCAGAATATCGATGGCGGATGGGGGGGTGGCGACTCGGTCACGCAGTGGTGGCGAGCCAAACTCGGCGATGATCGCGTGATTTCGACGATGGAGGAAACTGCGGTTGCCGTCGAGGGGTTGTGCGCGGTCCGCCGGGCTTGTCTTGATGACGTCGGACTGGCCCAGAAATTGGGTTTTGCTACGGACGGATACGCGCTGGCTGACTCGAGCAAGCTGACCTCAGCTATACTCTTGGGCGTCGAATGCTTGCTCCGCGGAACGTCCACCGGGCTGCATCGGGAACCTTGGCCGATCGGGTTCTATTTTGCGAAATTGTGGTACCACGAGAAATTGTATCCCTGGGTATTCACGGTTTCAGCCCTAGGCAAGTTCCTGCACACCGTCGAAGATCGCTATGATAGCAGTCCGAAGCGACAAATCGGATCCTTGACTGGCCCTGAATAATTGAACGGGTTCCGGTCGAGCGACTGGCCCATGATTGATTCCCACCCGCGCGACCACCCCGAGGTACACGGTTTGACCACCGCAACGAGCAACGGCAGCACTGCAACCATGGATGCTGCGAATCGCGAGTCGACGCGTTCATCTCGGCGGAAAACCAGCCAGTTGAAGGACGTTCCCGAGTCCCTCGAGCTGCGTGAGAGTCTTCGTGCGCGCTGCGCCGAGGTCGCCGCCAAGTTGGATCATTCAACTGCGATGGGCAAGGACGAAATGGAACGGGTCGCCCGGGCGCTGCTCGAAGAGGCGGACCTGTCCGAAGCTTACGTCGGTTGGGTGATGGTGGTGCTCAGCAGCGAGTTTTGGAAGGACGCGCTCACGGCCGTGCCACCCGAACGACGATTGTTTCTGCTTCCGCATTGTCTCAAGCATGCCGAGGGTTGTCCGGCTGAATACGACCAGTTTGGGATGAATTGTAAACAGTGCGGCGCGTGCAGCATCGCTGACTTTCGTGGGATCGCCGAAGAGATGGGCTATCGCGTGCTCGTCGCCGAGGGGTCGCCGGTGGTGATGAAGATTATCGTCGGTGGTTACGTCGATGCCGTGATCGGCGTCGCTTGCCTCAATGTGCTCGAGAAAGCGATCGACAAAGTACTTCTCGCGGGCATTCCCTGCATGGCGGTGCCGCTGCTTTCGAGCGATTGTCGGAACACGCGAGTCGACGAAGCTTGGGTCGACCAAATGATTCGCACACCCTATCAACCTGCGGCCCAGCGCACAAAATCCTACGTCCACTTAATGAGAGCGGCCGGTGATTTGTTCCAAGTCGATTCACTCGATCGACTCGCGCCACGATTGCGGGACCACTCGCCGCTCGGCCAGGCGCCGCTTGACCCTGCCGCGCTCCCGTGCGACCGAATTGCCGCGACGGAGCACATCGCGTTCGATTTTTTGACTCGCGGCGGCAAACATTCACGGCCGTTCATCACACTCGCGGCCTACGATGCGGTCGGGGGTGGCGTCTGTACCGAGGCTGGTGCGGCGGCGGCGATCGAAGCGTTGCCCAGTGCCGTTCGCCGCGCGGCGATGAGCATTGAGACATTTCACAAGGCGAGTTTGGTACACGATGACATCGAGGACGACGATGCGTTTCGCTACGGCCAGGAAGCGCTGCATCGTCGCTTCGGATTGCCCACCGCGATCAATGTCGGCGACTACCTCATCGGTCTCGGTTACCGATTGGTCAGCCGCCGTGATGCGGATGACGCGATCGATCCCCAGGCGCGGGTGGATGTGCTCGACGCGCTCGCCGCGGCGCACATGCGGTTAGCGGAAGGCCAGGGCTCGGAATTGTTGTGGCGAGAGTCCCGCGACCGAACTCTGTCGCCGCTCGATGCACTGAAGATCTACGCTCTGAAAACTTCTCCAGCGTTTGAAGCGGCACTATTCAGCGGTATTCGACTGGCTGGGCCTACACAGGCGTACGACGATGCGATTCGCACGTTCAGTCGCAATCTCGGTGTCGCGTTCCAGATCCTCAATGATTTGCAGGATTGGAACGGGGACCAGAACAACAAATTGCTGGCCGGCGGCGACGTGCTGGGCGGTCGACCCACCATTCTCTGGGCACTCGCGTTGCAAGCCCTCGATGATGCGGACCGCGACAGATTGATATCGCTCGTCGATCCCGCTTGTGAGTTGCCAACGGCGCAACGATTGAACGGCGTCCGCGAGCTTTACAACCGCGCCGGTGTGTTCGAGACCGCGATGCAACTCGTCGAGAAACATCAAGTCCGAGCCGAGCAAACAGCCGACTCCGTTGAACCGGAAAGTTTGCGACGTTTGCTTTACTTCCTCGTCGATACCGTGCTCGAGCGACCCAGCGAGACGGCAACCAAGGTGGTGCCGATTGGCATTCCCCTTGTTGCAATTCGACAATCGGAACAATCTGAGGGTGCGTAGCGATGATCGATTCAAAGTCGGAAATCCCGCCGGGCGTCGATCTCGATCGATTGCTGCAAACATTCTACCATGACCCCTCGGGAACGCCGGCACTCGGGGTCTTTCGACCCTTGGCTGCACTGCCCCAGCCCTACGATCGGCTGCTCAATCACAATGAGCACATGACGGTCACCGTGGAAGCTCACTACGGCCAAGACGTTGACGTCCAAGTGCATCGAACCACGCGGGATGGCGTTTGGTACTCGCGTGAGATCACCTTATCGACCTGTGATTCCCGGCGGATTGTGCAGTACGGGATTGTGCGGCTTAAAACCGACGAGCTCGCGCCGGATGTTTGGCAAGAAATCGAAAGCGAGAAGATTCCGCTAGGACGCGTGTTGATCAATCACGACGTGCTGCGAGAAGTCCAATTGGTCGGATTGTGGGAAGTGCGCTGTGGCCAATGTCTCGCCGCGATGCTGCATTTGACCATCGGCAGCATCGCTTACGGACGCACCGCCCTCATTTACTGTGACGGCGAACCCGCGATCGAGCTGCTGGAGATTCTGGCTCCCGCACCGACGGGTTAATCGCTCTGACGGTTGCTGCATTCGTAGAAAGGAATGCGAAACGAGGCGCGTCAAATCAATTCTTAACTTGACTGAGTGAACGGAGTAACGATCACCATGAGTGGTTCAGCAAAGTGTGTCGTCTTGATTATCGCGATAGCGATCACCATGAGTCGCTCTCCGGCGAGGTGCCAGGACGCGGTTACTCCCGGGGCGATTTCAGCCTCCGAATTGCGAGCTGCGGCGCTCGCTGCGCTGAGCCGCGGTGACGCCAAGGCAGCGATCGAAGCCGCCAATACGATGCTCCAGCAATCCCCGAACGAGGCGAGGACGGCGCGTCTCGCCGGTGACGTGTACCTGCGCTCGGGTGACTTCGCGGCGGCGGTCAAGCAATTCGATCGCTATGTGGAAATGGAACCGCAATCGCTGCCCGAAATGTGGCAACGGGGCATCGCACTCTTCTTCGCGGGCCAATTTGATAGAGCCGTGAAGCAATTCGAAGAACATCGCCGCGTCAATCCGCATGATGTCGAGAATGCGGCGTGGCATTATGTTTGCGTCGCCAAGGCCCAGTCCGCTGAGGTGGCTCAGCAACAATTGTTGCCGGCACCCAGCGATCCCCGTCCGCCGATGACGGAGATCATGCACTTACTCGAAACCGGCAGCGAAGATTCGATCAACACCCGCGTCAGCGAGTTGACGGTGGGATCGCCGGCGCGACTGGACGCGCGGTTCTATGCGGATCTGTACATCGGACTATATGCCGATGCTCACGGGGATATTGCCAAAGCGAACACATTCCTCGAGCGATCGGCGCGGGATGCGCCACATCACTACATGGGTGATGTGGCCCGCGCATACGCGAAACACGTGTCTGAAAAAATCGATTCTAAGTGACTTTCAAACGCTCGGGACTTGGTCCGGTTTGCATGTCGCCTTCATGACCGTAAACAGCGAAAGCGGATTCGGTTTGTAGCAATGATCGATCCGCAGTGGTAATTCGCGTGTGATCTCTTGGATCGCTAAATCGGTCCGCCAGCCGAGGTGCTTGGTGATATTGCCGGCGGAGTCGACGACGCGTGCGATCCACGGATTGTCGCTGCGAAAATGGTTGATCATCAAGATCCGGCCGCCCGGTTTGCAAACGCGAACGATTTCGCTCATCATCGCCCGTGGATCGGAAACCACACTGATGGTGTGGAACGATGTCACGACGTCAAAGCTCGAATCCGCGAACGTCAACTTCTCGGCGTTCATCGGCATCACCTGGACGTGGCCCCAATTATTTCGCGCGATCAATTCTTCGGCTTCGACGAGCATCGAAGCGGACAGATCGACGCCGACGAGATCAATGTTGCTGGGATAACTCTTCAGCGACAAACCGGTGCCGACTCCGACTTCGAGTACCTTCTCGCCAGCCGTAAGTCCGAACTCCGAAACGCATTCGAGAATTCGCCGCTGGGCCACCGCAGGCCACAGGGCTTGGTAGGCCGGAACGAGTCGGTGATACAGCCCGCTTCGATGCGGCTGGGTTTTTTTGCCAGTGTTTTCGAGTTTGTCACTATTTTCTACAACGACGCTACCCATAAGCCGTGCGTCCTACCCCAAAATCAAGAGTGCTACCGAAGTGCGGGATCGGGCTCGGGAATGCAAAAAGTCTCTAGGTTGACCTCCACCTTCACCGCTGTCCGTGCCCACTAGAATAACGCTTGCCCAATCCCGGTCACGTCCCCCGCCATGGAATTGGTCTGATCTTTTACCTGGCCAATACAATCAAGGCACGACACTCGACCCCCCACCACAATGCTAACGCGACATTAGCCGAGCGAGCCACTCTTTACAGGCTGCCGCGAGCATACTTGCCGAATGACCCTTGGGGATCAATTTTGAGGGGTCAAATTGGGTGGCTTGATGGATTTGGTGCCCGCAGGGAAGCGGTACGAGCTGCAAATCTTGCTGGTTCGCTAGCCGCATGGCCCGAGGGATGTGGAAGGCGCTAGTGACAAGACCGATTTGGCCATCGACGTCGACACCTGCCGGAGGATCGTCAAAGAACATCTTGAGCGACCGCATTTCTTCGGACGTGTTGCGTCCCTTGACCTCGTAGATGTCATCGTTGTCCACGCCGACTGACACGAGCAACTCTCGCCCGGTGGCGGAGGGATCAGCGAGTCCGGTACCACCGCTGGTTCCCGTACAGACGATGGTGCGGGCTTTTCCAAGGTGCCACAGTTGTGCGGCGAGCAATACACGTTGTCCCTCGCGGTTAAGTTCTGGAGTCCCGTCACTGGCAATCGAGACGCCGCCGCCGAGCAAAATGACGCTGCGAAAAGGTGTCGATTCAGCGAGGTTGGCGAGATCTCGGGGATGCTCCAGCGGTCCCATTACGGCTTCGGCGATCCAGCCATTGCCAGCGACTCCGACCATCAACCACAAAATCAACAATAAACTGGCTAGCCGGCGCTGAGCCTGCAGCAGGAAGAAAGAAGCGAGAAAAAACAGGGTGAACCACGTCAAGCCGAGGGGCATCGCACAATCCGTCGCCGCTCTCATCGCCATTGAACCATCGAACTGGAGCAAGCTGGTAACGACGATGGTCACCGCCAAGGTGAAGGTGGCGAGGACGGCAAGCAATGCTTTTCGTGGGATCAAATCGTTTAGCCCCGTAGCGGATTCTTTGACAAGGTTTTAAAACGACAAGTGTCCGAGCCGATTCGTTTCTGTCCAGTGGAGTGGTAAAATGCGATGGCGTGGTGGTCGACAAAGCGACAATGTGGAGGACGTCCGCGGAATGTCGGGACGGGCGGTCGTTGGCGGTGGCGGCGGGTTGTTGATCATCGCGGTGATCATTGCCTTGCTCGGCGGTGATCCGCGCCAATTCCTACAACAAGCGAACCAGGGTGCTGCTCCGGCGGCGCGGCCCGGCGAGCCCCGTGAACCACTCACCCCTGAAGAAGTCGAGGTGGGGAAATTCTCCTCAACCGTGCTCGGCTACAGCGAAGATGTTTGGCAGCGTTTATTCGCCGAGGCGGGCCGCGAGTACCGCGAACCAACGATGGTCTTGTTCACTGACAGCGTCCAATCCGCATGTGGTGGTGCTACCGCGGCATCCGGTCCGTTTTACTGTCCCGGTGACGAAAAGCTGTATCTCGATACCTCATTCTTTGTACAACTCGCTCGCGACTTGAATGCGCCCGGCGACTTTGCCCAAGCGTATGTGATTGCGCATGAGGTCGGGCATCACGTCCAGAATCTGCTGGGTTACACCGATCAACTCGATAGGCTGCGCCCGACGTTGAGCGAGGCGGAGAACAACGCCTACTCGGTCAAACTCGAGTTGCAAGCAGACTTCTTTGCCGGTGTCATGCTGCACCATGCCGACAAGATGGCCAATATCATTGAACCGGGCGATATCCAAGAAGCGTTGCGAGCGGCAACCGCGATCGGTGACGACACGCTCCAAAAACGATCGGGACGCGCACCGGCGAAAGAAACGTTCACGCACGGTTCCAGCGAACAGCGCGAACGATGGTTCCGCAAGGGACTGCAGACGGGTGATCTCAGCCAGGGCGATACCTTCAGCGCGAAGACCTTGTGAGTTGTTGTAAGGCGAGAGGCAAGTTCCAGACGCACCCTCTCCCTCAAAGCGTCGCCCTGGGGGAGAGGGCAGGTTGAGGGGGAGGTAAAGAGTTGCCGCTCGACTCATGAAAAGCGACCATGCAGCATCCACGTTTGATGCGTCAGGTCGCGGTAGATCCACCACCAACCGGCCTCCGTTTCGACGCGGTAATAATCGCGTCGAATGCACGGACCGTACCACCACCCGGTTTCGATTCTCTCCGGTCCCCAATATCCCAATACCGTGTGCAAGCGGTTGTGGACCCGAAACGTGCGCGGCGGCTCATGGACGCTAGCGTCGTTCGTCTGGGGAACGGCAATCGAAATCGGTTGCGATAGTAAACAGAACGGCCGCCGCTGATTTTTTTTGATAAGAAGTGCGGGTTTTGTGTTCGATTCGACGCGTCTTATCTCGTCGGACGGAGCAGCCCTGAGAAGACGCTTCCGAGGACTCGCGAACTTCGCTTTCCCCGTGAGAATGCTCGCCCGAAACGATTTTTCGGGTAACGGATCGTGACTGGGGGTGATCCCGAGAACACGTTCTCGACCCAATCGTTCACTCAATGAATCGATCAGACGCGCGGATGATTTTTGATGGGTCCAATCATTGCTTTGAGAGCCGCCGATGGGGTCGGCAAAAAGAGTCCCTTGCGAGGTGCGAATGGGACTCGTCAACGTCACCGCGAGTGATAATCGAATAACCGTCGAGGTGAGTGATTTGTTTTCGAGTGCTGAGACCAGCAGCCCACTGAGATGATTTTCATCTTGTGTCGGTGCAAACAAATTGACTTCCAACATCATGCACGGTGCCGGTCGACGCGATTCGGATTCGAGCTGTCCAGAATCAACCGCTAAAGGCGGATGAGCCGACAGGTCCAGACGACAAGTGAGACGCAGTGCCCCGCGGCCGCTTGTTGCCAACCCGCCTTTAACGTTTGATACCAGACGGCGAATTCGATCAGCGAGGATATTGAGGTCGTCGCTCGCGTAATCCAATTCATGGTCACTCGTGAACTCCGCAGGCGGACGCAACACCGCCATCGGCTCGTCGGCTTCTCCGAGAATTTGTGCGATACGATCGACCAACGGCTTGCCCAAACGAGTCGCTAAGCCACCGCGCGGTAATCGCAGCAGTGCGTCAAGATGAAAGATGCCGAGTCGCACTAGGGTCGCGGCCGTGTCCGGCATGATCCGTAGAGCCTCAACGGGTAACGCCCTGAGTCGCTCGAGCGACGCGTCATGATCGTCGCCAACAATCACGGGGCCATCATGATAATGAGCCAAAGCCCAAGCGGCAGCGATCGAATTCGCGATCGCGATCTTCGCGGTGAAACCGACCCCGGCGAGCAATTTTGCGATCTCGTCGATCAACCCCAGCTCGCCACCGAACAGGTGCGCGACCCCGCTCACGTCGCACAGAATCGATTGGGGCTGGTGCAGATCCTGGCCCGCCCACTTCGCTTTGTCGAGCGACTCGATCGCCACGAGCGGACTAATTTCTTCCAAAAGCAGTGCCGCAATTTCGCTCAGTGCGAGCTTGTCACCACGCGGATCATGGGGCTCGATGTGCGGTGTCAACGGACCTCGACTCGCCATCTCACCCGCTTCGGCGACCGACATTCCGACACGGACCCCGAGTCTTGCGGCGACGGTATCGCGCGAGATCACCAACCGTCCCCGACGCGGATCTTGGTACCACAGCACGACGGGCGTGGCGTCAAGCGCGGCGCCGTGTGGACGTGTTGCCGCGCGCAACCGCTGGATCGGCCAATCGGGAAGCCAAACGCATAGCAGCCGTTTTTTCGTAGTCATGGCAAGGCATCTCGGTCGGTGATAACAATCTCAGCCCCGCGTGTTCGTCCATCCCGATCCACGCGCCCGTCCCCACGCTCGCACCACGACAACGCTCAAGCGTCACCCGCCAAACTCTCAAAAAGGTGTCAGGAGTCTTTTCGCGGAAAAGACTCCTGACACCTTTTTGCGTCACGTGGAAACGGACATCGGCAAAGCTGGGTTTGCCGCGGACGCTCGACGGGCGAACGAGCAAGCCGGGGGTGCAGCCGATTTCGGCAGCGAGTTGCAAACGGCGCGCGTCACGGTCGTCGAGTCGGTCGCCCACTTGGGCCCACACCGCTGCGACGCTGTCACAGCGCAATGCTTGGTCGATCGCCCACACCGCATCCGCATGCCGTTTCGGTCGCACCCAAACGATTCGCTCGGCGGGAATCCCCAAGGCCAGCGCCGCCGGCGGGTAGAAAGTGCCCTCGGAGTCAACAACGACCACCGGTCCACGCACATTCGGATACGAATCCAGCAGCGATGCCATCGCGCTGATCGCCAGTGTCGTTGCGCCACAAGTCGTCGTCTCAGCAACCCATTCGGTCAACGTATCCAACTTCAAACCGCGCCGCGGCAATAGTTCGTCGATTCCAACAGCACCGGTCGAGAAGACGGGGACCGGTTCCGCCGGAGCTTCAGTCATGCAACCGACACGGGCTCGCAATTGGCTCAAAATCGAAGCCCGGCTCGGCGGCGATCCGGCGGCCTCGGCTGGGCTCGCTACCACCTTGGCTGAGGGCCGCGGGCCGCCGATGTTGGCTGGTCCGGCGGGAGGCGTGATTTGACAGACGCGAGTGGCGGGGCTAGAAGTGGCTCTGGCACGCTTCTGCAGCGGTCCAGCGATTGCCATGCTGGAGTCGAAGAACGAAAACGTCTGTTGAGTCGCCATCTTAGCGCCTGCAGCGGTGGTGCGAATGAGCCAGCCAGGAACCCGATGCTGGCGAAACAGAACTGAAGCTGGCAAAACGCCAGCAAGCCCGCGACGGGCCGCATGCAATGCTAGCATCCGAATGCTAGCATGAAGTGTGCGTTAGTACATCATCAAATTGATTCGGCTAGAAAGAATTTCATGCTCCAGAAAATCCGCTGGTTTTTGCTCATTACTGGCGTATTGGTCGCGGTGATCATCGCGTTGCAGAACCAGCAGCCGACGCCGCTGACGTTGCTTTTCACCGAAGTGGACATGCCGCTGGCGATGTTGCTGCTCGCCACGTCCGCAGCGAGTTTCGTCTTGGGTGCCCTCACCACGGCACTGATGCTCAAAAAGTCGTCTGCCGCCAAGGCTCAAAGGCTGGACGCCAAAAACAAGAAACCCGAGGTAAGAGCGATGGAATCCATGGCGAAACACCCCGACCCTTCGGCCAGCAAGCTCAAGCCGGAAACCCCAGCGAGCTGAGCGCTTGAAGTGTTTCCGTCGGCGGTCGGCGTTTGCCCACCCAACATCACGCTGCTAGCCTTTTTGCTTTCTGCGGCGCTCGGCCATCAGGTCGTAACGCATCAGCACCAAGCGGGCGAGGTCGCCCATGTGATTGACGCCCGCTTCGTAGGGTTGGGCGGCGGCCAAGGGGGCGACGATGGCTTGTGCAGCCCGGTTGGCGGTGCGAGCGTAATCCACGACTGCCGCAGCCATCGCGTCGGATGAATGGGTCGAGCTCGTCGATTCGAACAGCAGCAATTGCGTCATCGTTAGGTCTCCAGCAAAGTTTCACTCGTTGTCTTGGCCGGGCGAGCGACTTGCTCACCCAACACGAATGATTCTTGGCGGACCCCGTGACACGTCTGGTCAAAGCCGAACCAGAAAATCAAAAAAGTTTTTTGGCCGCCAGCTATCTCAATCCTGCACGCCAGATCGCGGTTTTCATCTCCGCCACCGCTTCTTTCATGCCCACCATGACGGCGCGGCTGACAATCGAGTGTCCGATATTGAGTTCCGCCATGGACTCGATCGAGGCGACGTCATGGACGTTGGTGTAGTTCAAACCGTGACCCGCGTGGACTCTCATGCCCCAACCCGCGATCAACTGACTGCACTGCACCAGTCGCTGGAATTGCCGCACCCGTTCATCACCTTGGGCGAGTGCATACGGACCCGTGTGCAGTTCCACCGCATCGACGCCGAGTTTCGACGCCGCTTCCATCTGTGCCGGCTCAGGGTCGAGAAACAAACTCACGAGAATCCCAGCCGATCGAATTCGATCCACCGCCGTAGCAATCCGGCCCGTATCGCGAGCGACATCGAGCCCGCCTTCGGTTGTCACTTCTTGGCGACTCTCCGGTACCAAGAGTGCCCACGTCGGCTTCGCGTGGCAACAAATCGTCACCACCTCCTCAGCACACGCGAGCTCGAAATTGGTTTTCACCGTGACCGTTTTCATCAGCACTTCGACGTCGCGATCTTGGATATGTCGACGATCCTCCCGCAAGTGAAATGTGATTCCATCCGCCCCCCCCTGCTCCGCCAACGCTGCCGCCACGACGGGGTCGGGCTCGTACGTCCGCCGCGCTTGCCGCACCGTCGCGACGTGATCGATGTTCACACCCAATTCAATCATCTCGGTTCAACTTTCATTAAGGAAATTTCAAGGTCCATACGGGTACAACGTGGGTCCTGGACGATTCGTGAGAACCCTCAGGGTAGCTCGGATTTGTCGGGAGAAATGGAGTTGGGCTCTGCGGGGACGCTGACCCTGTCAAACAATATTACGACCGACGCGTGCCAAAGGCGTGCCGAGCCAGCGGCAACAAAGCTTTGACGCCGACTCGATTTCCTTCCCTCGCGTATCCATCATTGGATGCCGAGCGATGCCTCTCAACAAATCCCCAGCCTGGGCCTGCCCACGACCAACCCGAATGGTCTCAAATTTGCGCTGACGATCGATCTGCCCAGGGGCCGCCATTGACCTCGGTTGGATGACGTCTGACCCGCGTTAGCAACTTTCGAGGATGGCTCGCTTCAGCCAACGGATTTCACTGGCGATGTCTTCGGCCAAGCCACGTCGGCGCATCGTTTCGGGCAACACTGACCAAGCGTAGGTTTCGACTTCAATGTGACCGGTAAACTCCATCGCGGGGCCGGATGCGGGGGCTGCGAACAGCGTTCTCAAGCAGTCGATGACTTCGCTGTGGCTCGTCGTCAAATGCCCGAATCGCTCCAGAAAAATCGGGACGTGAAAGTGAATTACCCAGCGATGATCGCCGTCGACTGGATCCCGCGTTAAATCCTTGGCCGACGTCATCGTACTCGGGTTCGATTCGGCGACGCGGCGAAGGAGAATCGGCAAGTCGTCTTCGAGCACGAAGTTGCCGCTCTCCGTCATCCGTCCGGTTTGATGCATGTAGCGATCCTCAGCGAACTCGGCCAATTGTTCAATCGCTTCGTGTCGTCGCCCGACGGCCATCGATTGCCAATCCGCGACGATCGCGCTGCTAACTTGCACCTTGCCGATACCGATACCCGCGGTGGCGTATTTCAACAACACTTCGTGTTGCGGTTCCATCATCACCGCCGCGTGACAAACATCGTGACACACCGTGATGTAACGTCGCTGGGACGCGTCGGGCAAGTGCTTGGCAAACCACTCGACGCAATCGTCGCTCGTGTCCAAGATGCAACCCGGCTCAGGCTCGATCGCGACGACGATTCGCCGCCCGGTGCGTGATTCGAGTTGAGATAGGAACGTTGCCAATTCGCGCAAGTTTGATCCGGCGAGTTCGAGTTGCTGGGGCGTTACCGCTTCGCCCGTTCGCGACACTGGCCATCCGATGGACAGCGTACTGATCGATCCCAGCGGTTCATCGTCAGGCAAGAGACCGACGAGTATTTCCGCCAGGCACTGCGTGTACTCGAGCCGCTCCGCTTGCCACCAAGCCGGCTCGTAGACTCGCTGCTTGACGACGGGCTGGTGAAAATTATCGAACGGGAATCCGTTGATCGTGAACGGTCGGAGGTGCAGCTTCCGCAAGTAGTCTGCGAAATCCTTGGTTCCGCTGCGATGCAGCGCCTCAGCGGCCGGGTGTGGCAACCAAAGCCCCAGTCCGAGCGAGTCGCCATCGCTCAGTGACTCGCGCACCTTCACCGCGTATTGAAGTAGATTCTCGCGAATCGCCGGTAAATCGACGCCGGCGTGGACGTTGGTGCAATAGCCAATGCTAAGATCGGACTCGGATCTCGGACGAATGCGTTTTGGGGATGCCGCCATGAAAGTGATCGCCGTGGACGTTGCGTGGACAAAGACTTGATTAAACTATCAACTTGCCGATGTCCAAGAAATTACCCTCTTACCGTGCGACAAACTTGACTCATCGAACCTTCTTCACCGCATTCGTCGGTATCGTGGCGCTATCGACGCTCTTTGCCGGTATTGCCGCCGGCCAACCGCTCGCGAATCCCAAGCACGCGGATACGATCGATCGTTTCTTCCAGCTCGATTCATGGTTGCCGACGCCCAACACGTATCGCACCGCATCGGGCGCACCCGGTCAAGACTACTGGCAACAGCGCGCCGACTACACCATTGAAGCGACGCTCAATGACCAAACCCAGCGGATTGTGGGCACCGTCGATGTGCGCTACTTCAATCGTTCACCCCACGAACTTCGTTACGTGTGGTTTCAATTGGACCAGAACATCTTTCGGCCTGAGTCCGACGCTGTGATGACCTCCACGGCCCCATCGCTCGGCTCGCGAGCTTCGTTCGACCAAGTCAAGACGATCTTCGCACACCAGACCTTCATGGGTGGATTCGATATCATGTCGGTGCGGGATGCGGACTCGCAACCGCTGCCGCACTCGGTCGTCAAGACGATGATGCGCGTCGATTTGCCAGCACCGCTCGCGCCGGGCGCGATCACGCGAATCAAGATCGAGTACGGATTCAACATCGTCGATGCCGAAGTGATCCGCGCTCGCAGCGGCTACGAGTACTTCAAGAAGGACGACAACTACCTCTATGAGATCGCTCAGTGGTATCCGCGCGTCGTGGCGTACACCGATTACACCGGTTGGCAACACAAACAATTCCTCGGATCCGGCGAGTTCACACTCGAGCTCGGTGACTACAACATCATGCTCACCGTGCCCGCGGACATGGTGGTTGGGGCGACGGGAGAACTCGTCAATCCGAACGACGTGCTCAAGCCCGAGTGGATCGAGCGTTTGAAGTCGGCTCGCGATTCGCGCGTGCCGATGTACATCATCACTCCCGAAGAAGCCAAGGCGAACGAGCCAAGCCGCAACCAGGAAACCAAGACGTGGATCTTTCGCGCCAAAAACGTGCGCGATGTGGCGTTCGCCGCCAGCCGTAAATTCATTTGGGATGCGATGGGCGTCGAAGTCGAACATGTCGACCTCGATGACGTGGTGACCCGGCGCGACGAACCGATCGCACTCAACGCCGCCGATTCTCAAGCTCAAGCATCAAATCCCGCGAGCGACGACGACGCCAACCATGATGACGAACCCAACGTCGTGATGGCGATGTCGTACTATCCCGGCGAAGCCAACCCGTTGTGGTTCCAGTACTCGAC
>JBBSJZ010000020.1:0-24143 GCA_038256795.1 Pirellulales bacterium
ATATCTTGAGAGGACGCAAACACCACTCGTGCTTCCCGCTCGGTTGTCGCGATCTCGATCCCCCGGTGTCGAAATTGATCGGCATCGTCGGTGCGACCGAGCGAGGCCATCACACTCAACAACCGCTGCACCGACAACCGATCCGTGGGGTCGCGACGCACCGCTTCGAGGAGCGCCCGCGCGGCACCCTCGTACTGGCGATTGTCACCCAGGTACGTGCCCAGGGCAGCCCAATAGTCACTGAAATCCTTGGCTTGCGACGTCCGACTCCAATCTCGAAACGCGTCCCACCGCTGTGTCTCAGCAAGCAAGCGGCCGTACAACGCGTCACTGGCAAAGTCTCGAAAGCCGGTGCTTGCCTCAGCGCTCAATTCCTCGACTCCGAGCGCGTGCTCTCCGCGGCTAAAGTACCAACGAGCTCGACCCAGTCCCGGATCGAATTTCGACGCATCGATTTCGGGAATCATCTCGGGCGTCGGATACGATCGCGCTTGGCTGATGAGGGATAGCAGTTCCTGCTCCGTCGCCAAACCATCACGGCACAGTGACATTGCTTGCTCGGATGCTTCCTGGCGACGGCCCGCGCGATTCAGGAGTTTCCAGAGATCGTGTCGCCATCGAGTCCGATCGCTCGCCTGCTGACTCGCGGACCGTAGCACATCCGCTGCGGCGGAGACTCGCCCGAGATTGACGAGTTGTTGAACTCGCCAATCGATCGCGGTGGGTCCCACACCAGCCTCCATTGGGATCGATGCCGCAATCTCAATCCCAAGTTCGACATTCCCACGAATCGCTTCCAATTCGGCGGCGAGCCACTTGGCATCGGGATTGTCGGGAGCTTGAATGAGTGCCCGGTAAACGGCATTGGTGGCGCCGTCGTGGTCGCCCGCGTCGCGAAGTTGCTGGGCCAGTTCAAATGCATCGGATGCCGGTTTAAGTGACGACGAAGATTCCGTTCCGGGCCGTGCGTCGGCGTTCACATCGGCTGGCGATCGGCGGTCGCAACTCATGACGAGGGCGACCAACACACACGTGCCAAATGCCAGGCAACATCGTCGGGTGTTTGGCGAAATCACGGCTGAGCCGCCTTTGTTTGCAGTGCCCGCAATCGCGAGAGATTGATCTCGGCCATCTTTCGCTGCCGTTCATCCGCGGAAATCGTGGGCGAAAACATCACCTGAAAAGCACGCCAGCACAACGACTCGAAGGGCCGTTCCAACGCTTCGAGTAACCCCGCGAGGGTGGCGATCGTGTTCTCGTCTCGAGCGGGATCGATGGCCATTTGAGCCCCCAGCGATTGAGTTTGAGCCACCGCCTGCGCTCGCCGCTCCAGGGATAATGCTTCCGCGGTCTCGCCCAGCTTCGTGAGAGATTGACTCAGCGAGATGAGCGCGAACTTGTCGGTCGGATCCAATTCAACCGCTTCACGAAACGACTCAACGGCCTCGCCGTGCTTTCCAGTTTGGGCATGATAGACGCCGACGGCTACCCAGTGATCCGCGGTTGAAGGTACCGTCTCGGCTTGCTCGTCGAACCACGTCTTCAGACTTTCAGCGTCGGAGTTTTCTGCGTGAATGCGACCGAGCAGCGCGAATGCCGCAGGCGAATCGGTCGCCGCACGCAGCGTCGCTAGCGCCGCTTCACGATTGCCCTGGCTGATCTCGTACCGCGCCGTCCCCAGCTCACCGATGGGTTCGAGTTCATCACGTCCCGAGTCACCCGGCAAGGCGATCATCCCGACCAACAACGATCGCAACTCGAGTTCCTCAACGTCACCGAGTCGGCACAACGCGTGGAGATGCTCGGCCGCTTCGAGCCGTTGTCCCTGGCGCATCAACAGAAATGCCAATTTGCGATGCGCCGCCGCAGCCTCGGGCACTTCAGCGAGGATCGCGCGGTAGCGCCGCTCGGCTTCCGTCCAATCACCTTGCAATTCCAACCACTCGGCGGTTTGTCCGAGCACCGGCAGCACCACCTCCGGTTGATTCGCGGCTAATCGATCGAGTCGATGAATTGCCTCAGCAAATCGATTTTGAGCGGCCAATACCGTGCCCATCAAAAAGTTGATTTCGGGGTCGTTCGGTGCCTCCACCATCGCTCTTCGCATCAACGTGTCGGCCACATCAAAATTGTCGGACTCGATCGCCATCGTCGCATCCTCGACCAGTTGCTCGACCTCCGTCGCGGCCCCAGGCATGGTGGTCGGGGGCGTCTGTGTCGGAGGGATCACAGTTGCGGACGCCCGCGCCGGGGGCGGCGGATTTGACGAGGCTGCTGCGATCGAATCAGTGCTGGTCGGCGCGGCGGTCACGACATCCATGTCGACGACCGAGCGGGCGGGTGTTTGCCGCGCGGGATCGGTGCGAGAATCGGTCGCCGGGCTGCATCCGACGATGACCATTAGCGCCACAAGCGTCACGGCGACCATCCTCGGATCGCGACGAAACGAGGCCATCGAATTACTTCTCATCGCGAATTCGAATCCAGTGATCATGAAACGAGAAATGCTCCAACCGGACCTCGGGCATGTGACACTTGATGCAATCGTCTTGAGGCGAAACGGGGCAATGCGTGTGTGATTGATTCTCACTTTGATGGCACGCAATGCAATCGCTGACGTACTCGGCCGGGGTCTTTGCCTTGACCGTCATGTGTGGGTTATGGCATGTCGTGCATTTGAATTGCCCCTCCGATTCCAAATAGCACTTGCTGCGGAGTAGCCCCACGGGCTGGAATCGTGTCATGTCATCCGCGTAGTCTCGTAGCAAGGGACGTGGAATGTCCTTGGGCATGCGGTGACAACTGCCGCAAAGCCGGATCTCGGATTCCGAGGTCCACTCTGGCTGGCCCACCGAGAATGGCGGCGGTGATTTCGTGAGCCGCGCTTGGCGAACATGCTCACTTCCCGGACCATGGCACTTCTCGCAATTGACGTTGGCGACCAAGTTCACAAGGTGCTGGTCAACGATTTCGGCAGACGTCGTGTGACAGTCAATGCACAATTGCAACCCCTTGCCCTCGACCGGCAACCCGAGCCACTCCAGCGGCGAATCTGGCACCGCATCCTCCTGGCTCGGAGTGACTCCGAAGGAATCATCCTCGGCAAACCAAGAGACACGATGCTCGATCCCCATCGGACTTCCGTCTTCGGGATGCGGAACCAACGAGAGCATCGAGATGCCGTGATGACCCGAGCCGAGGACATACTTCAACTCGAAGGGATCAGGATATTTCGCGTGTTTCGCGTAGAGCTTCCCTTGGTCATCGGTTTGGTAAGTGAACGATCCGAAATATTCGCCGACATCGACGTTCCGGCCGACAAATTTTTCCACAAACCGCGTTTCGGATGTCTCAAAAAAAGTCCCGGCGTGTCCCGAGTGAGCGTGCAATTCAAAATTTTCGGCGTGACATTCCTGGCACACTTCACGTCCGACTAAGTGAGGTGGGGACGCGACCGAGTCACCGCTCGGACCCGTATCCGCCGCGGCGACCGGCTTGTCAAAGACTCCGACGCGGGACGCTGGGCTTGGCAAAAACCAAGCGGTGGCGATCGTCAACACGGCTGCGGCCACAAAACAAAACGACTTCCCAGGCGACCGATGGAGCGATTCCCAACTCATTTCGTCTCCGGTTCCCAAATACGGTTGGCTTGGGCTGCGAGAAACCCGTCGCTCGTACCCTTCAGCTTCCAAAATTCGACACGTTTCAACTTGGTCGGAGCTCCCACGGTGAACGCGGAAAGATCCGCACTTCTCACATCGCCTCGGTGCATCGCCACAACCGCTTGCCGATCATTGACAAAGACCTCGACCAATGACTTATCGACAAACACTCGCAGCTCAACATCCTCACCTGGATTCAAGTCAGAAATTGCGAAAGGAGCTTCCGTTGTCCCGACGCGAATGGTGCCAGTCTCGGGACGCAGCGTGATGGCGAGGCCATCGCCCGTGCCATCGGCAAAGAGCGTGAACCCCAACAACTTTCTTGCCGCTTCGGCTTGGTCGATCGTGATGCGGATTTCGGCTGAGTCGCCGCCGAGCGTCCCAATTTTCTGTCCCGCAGGAATCGCCTGGGGCATGACCTCATGCGTCAAGTCGCGAAGTTCGATGTCTTCATGAACGATTCCATCGTATCGAAGTGTTTCGAGTTCACGCAGCGGTTTGATCCGCAGCACACCATCGCCTGGCAACGACAGCTCCCGCGGTAGCGACTGGATCGTTTTCCGGCTCATCTCACCATTGTTCATATCGATCGTCGCCAACCAAGCCCAACACACGCGGCGACCATCCGGGGTCAACACGCTTTCGGGGGCGAAGTAATCAGCTCGCCACGGTGGTCGCCCGTAGACGCTTTGCTCATCACGTCGCCAGTTCATCCGGCCATGCTGCTGCGGTACGAATTGTTCTGCCTGGGCATCCCAGTCGCCGATGTAGTAACGACATCCCAGCGGATGGCTGATGCACAACAACATCCATTGATCACCTAGCTGGAAAAAATTCGCACAGGACACGTCCTCGCCATAGGCGACATCGGGAAGATCATGTTTGAGAAAGTCACCGACGAGCGTCCACGTCTTTAAATCGTCGGACTTCATCAGCGGTGGATTCTCGCCACCGGAGATCGCGTAGTACGTGTCACCGATCAGAAAACAATCGGGGTCCCAATGATCCATTTCGACCTCCGCACCGCTGGCATCCACCACGTGGACCGGATACGGTTTTTCCCACGCGGATAGCTGACGATCCCTGGCGATCACGATTTGATTGCGACCGGAACCCTGGCCATGGTAAATCGCGGCGGGTTGTCCTGCTTTCGTCATGAACCCCGTGCCACTGAACATTCCGTGGCCGGTGAAGGACGGTTGCAGCTTCGTGGTTTGCCACGTCCAGTTCAGCATGTCGGGGCTCGTCACGTGCACAAAGCAAAACGATCCGCCATCCTTCCACGGATGGGCCAAGATGTAATGCAAGTGGTAGACGCCATCGAGATAAAAGGCAGCATTCGGATCGCCGGGCGCGCTGTCACCGCCCGGATGCACGAGATGAAAATTGAAACCGGCATTCGCTGGCGGTGTCTGGGCGAACGCCTCTTGATTTCGCACGCTCTCGATGACAACCGTCATCACAAGCAATAAAGAAAGCATTCGCGCGCGATCAAGTCTCATCGGTTGATCCTGATGTAGTGGTCGATCATTTGGACTGAAAAGTCGCCGGATGACGCTTTGAGGGTCATGCCCTCGTTGGCCCCGATCGGCATGTGACACGAAACGCAGCCTGTGGTGAGTTCGGCCAGCTCCAGTTTACTCGACATCCCGCAACTCGTCGGCTCGTGACACGAAACGCAGCGGGCGTTGAAAACATCGCTCTTGCCGCGTTCGTTCTGGTGGGGATTATGACACGTCGTACACGTCATCTCCGACGACTCAAAGCACTTGCTCATCGACAAACGCGTCAATTGGTTGCTCGTGTGAATTCCACCAAGGCCGGTACTGTCTTCGGCAATCATTTGACGATGCTCGTCGGGATCGTCTCCTGGTCGATATCCGAAAGGCTCCCCCGTCAACTTGAAACTTCCCGAGTGGCATTGTCCGCAAATGTCGAGCTGTGATTGCCGAGACAGTCCCACCGGATGCGAAATGAACATTGCCTTTTTCGCGTCCGGGTTCGCCTCGTGATATTTCACATGGTCTTGTCCGGGTGAATGACATCGTTCGCATGAGATCCCCCAAATCGCCGAATCACGATGATAGGCATTGGAGGATCGCCGGGGTTCAATGTAGGTGATATGACATTCCAAACACCCGGTGCGAATCGGCCGCGAGTAAGTCACTTGATCCTCGAAACCCGGACTCGGAATCCAATCGCGCGTGCCACTCAAGTACGAAACATAACTTTGAAACAACGATTCGTCATTCCAGAAGAGAAATGTCCGGCCCGTCTTTCCGGAACCGGTGACGACATCCATCGGGATCGTGCATTGCCAACCGTCCCAGCGAATCTGTTGCGCAAAACCGTCTTCGTGTTCGCGGACGTCGATCACCAGCTCCGAGTCGGAGATCGCGAGCCGGTTCTTGGGTGCCGCGAGAGACCCTTGGACGTTGGTGGCACCGACCGCCGCACTCGTCAAATGGTGCGCGGTTTCGACAAAGCTGAGATATTTCTCCTGGTGGCACGCCGCGCATGCTTCGGCACCGACAAAACCCATCGCATTGGGCTCATGGTCCGACGACTTTGTCACCAAGTCCGCTGATACCCCAGCGGCGGCGCCCGCATCCGCGTCCGCCGCCGGTTTGAATGGCAGATGCAACCGCTCGCCAGTCGCGAAGTCTTCGACGATCCAATCGTCGCCTTCGCTCTCGATTCGTGCGTGCAATCGCCTCGTCAGTTGGACTTCACTGGCGGCGGATGCTGGACCCGACGCCCGAGGGAGTGAATCGATTTGTTGAGTGTGCCGCTGGGCCAGTTGACTCGCCACGCGGGAATCGCTGTTTTCGCTCAGCGTCATCAACACGATCGCCGTCACCAAGACCAACGCGAGTGCCGCAATGATCTTCGTCTGCATCACTGTCTTTTCAATTCCGAGTTCATTTCTGGAGCTGCTAAAGTGTAGCCCATTCGTTACGACGCAGGCGTAGTTTCACTCACGCAGGGATTGGTGAGCGAACCGATGCCATCGATTTGAATGGTGCAGGTATCGCCGCAGCGGAGAAAACGCGGCGGTTTTCTCGCGACCCCCACGCCCGGCGGCGTGCCCGTAAAGATCAGGTCACCGGGATTCAGCGTCATGATCGTCGAAAGATGTGCGACCAAACTCGGAATATCAAAGATCAATTGCGCCGTCGTGCTGTCCTGCATCGTTTCACCGCTGAGGATCATCCGCACTCGCACGTTGGCATGATCGGGCAAGCGGTGTTGGGGCACCAAACACGGCCCCAACGGTGCGAACGTGTCGAACGATTTGCCGAGCAGCCACTGGCCGCCCGGACGTCCCTTTTGCCAATCCCGAGCCGAAACATCGTGGCCGCACGTGTAGCCGAAAACATGGTCCATCGCGTTGCCACGGGCCACGTGCTTGGCGGTCGAGCCGATGACGACGACGAGCTCGGCTTCGTAGTCGACTTGGTGAGCATTCGCCGGCAAGACGATCGCTTCACCGTAACCGATGAGTGCCGTGTTGAACTTGCTAAACACCACCGGCTCGGTCGGAATGTCCGCACCCGTTTCGATCGCGTGATCACGATAGTTCAACCCGATGCAAATGAGTTTCTCCGGTGACGGTACCGGAGGAAGTAGCATCGTCACCGGAAGCCAATCCGCTTGCTTGGGGTGTGGTAACGAATCGAACCAACCCGCGTCCCGCGTGAACAACTCTCGCTGCTCCGGAACCGCGTCGACCAATCGACTGAGCGGACAATATTCCCCCTGGCGATACAAGGCGTACTCGGCAACACCTGCGGCGTTCTTAAATCGGCAAATGGACATGGTGTGAATGAATCCGAATCGCTAGTGAACGCGTGAGTAAAAAAGGGACGGATCAACAACAGTGTTTTGGAATTGTATCCCATTGGCCCCTCACCCTAACTGTCTCCCCACTGGAAGCGTGGGGAGAGGGGACACGAGGGTCGCGGCCTCATTCCTCATTTCTCTTGGCTGAGTAATTGGTCGACTTCGTTGCTAACGATGACGCCGTAGTTGATCGCGCCCAACCAGCCACTCATGATGATGCCGACACTACCGGCGTGATACATGCCGCCAATTTGTTTGGGTAGCTCGCGGCTCACACCGAGTCCTTCAAACTTTGTTCCAAAACTCGCGCCGAGTTCGTGGCGTGTGTAATGATTGAAGGTTCGCGGTGTAGCGGCTTCGGCGCGATCGATCTTGTTGCGGACGCCGGGAATGTAACGCTCGAGGGCCTCGAGGGTGGTCTCAACCAAATCCGCTTTGCTAATCGCATAGTCCTCTTCGTTCAAGTCCGCCCAGTCGCTCCAGTTCGCGTTCGTGCTACTCACGATCGCGAATCGTCGCTTGCCGTCCGGTCGCGTGTTGGGATAGTAGAAACTGAACGTACGGCTGGTAATATCACGGCTGAGCAACAGATCCGTGCGGAACTCCTTCGCGGTGCTGGTGAAGAACAAATCGCCGGACGATTCATCGATTTCTTCGCCGGGTTTGAGCGCCATGTAGACTTGCGTGCTGCTATTGTTCAGCCGTACGGATTCGACTTGATCCAGATAGCCTTGGTCCAAGGCTTCGCGCGGGAGCATTCTGAGAATCGTGGTTCGCAGGTTCGCATTGCTCACAATCGCGCGGCAGCGGATATTGCGATCATGAATTTTGACACCCGCGACGCGACTGTCGCGAACTTCAATCTCATCGACGGGACAATTGATGCGAATGTCGACACCATTGCATAGGAGTTCTTTTTTCATCCGCGCGACGAGGTCTTCGGTGCCGCCCTCGTAGATGAACACGCCCTTGCTCATGAAGTTGCTAAAGACGATCCCATAAGTGATCGCGGGGTCCTCCAGCGTGCTGCCGTTGGCGTAGGTGATCGGCTCCATCAACAATCGCACCACGTCGTCACGTCCGGGGAAGAACCGGTCGAACAATTGACGTGTCGTCGTGGCTTGGTCGTCGTAAAAGTTCATGCCGCGCGCGGTGTCAAAAAAGTCGACGACGGTTTGCGGCGCGATTCCGAATTGACTCGTGAGCAACTTGGTGAAGTCCTCGCGATTGAATGTCGTGGTCAGCGAAAACATCGGATTGTCGAAGCGGATATTGTGCAGTTGCTTGATCCGATCCGCGATGTCCGCGTTCCAATAACGCCGACATGACTTGACCATGCCGTGAGGGAATCCGTGCAAGGACACGTCAAAAATGTGACCTCCTGGCCTCAAAAACCAAGTCGCCAACCCGCCGAGTTTGTAGTGCTGCTCGGCAAGTAAAACGCGGTACCCGGCGCGACCGAGAATATTCGCGGAGGTCATCCCGGCGAGTCCGCTGCCAATCACGACGACGTCATATTCGTTCGCCGCACCCTTTAAAAAATCACGAGCCATCGGTCAGTCGTTAGAAGTTAGAAGTTAGAAGTTAGAAGTTAGATAACTCACGTGTGTCGGATTTAGGTCGCCTTTCGCTCCGGTAAAGCACGCGTTGACGCAACCTTCACGGCGCGAAAAACGATACTTGGTTTCCGCACGAAGCTAAGGCAATTGCAGGAATCGTTTGGCATTCTCGGTTGTCGCGGCGGCGAGCTCTGGTGCGCTAACCGAGCGAAGTTTCGCGAGGCAACGCAGCGTGTGCTCGACCCGCGCGGGTTCGTTGGGTCGCTTGCCGCGAAACGGCTCGGGGCTCAAATAGGGCGAGTCTGTTTCGACGAGCAACCGATGCAGTGGTACTTGACGGGCGACCTCACGCAGCTCGTCGCTCTTTTTAAAAGTCAACATTCCGGCAAAGCTAATGTAGAGCCCCAGCTCCAAGCACTGTTTCGCCACCGCCCAATTGCCCGTGTACGAGTGCATCACGCCAATGGGTAACCGCGAATGCGACTTCAATTGCTCCACGATTTCGCCGGCGCTGTCGCGCATGTGGATAACCATCGGCAGCGACGTGGCGAGGGCGAGTTTGATGTGACGATCAAAAAACAACCGCTGCACATCGAGCGGCGCGTCGTCCCAATAGCAATCCAGCCCTGTTTCACCGATCGCGCGAACGCCCACGCATCCCGCAAGTTCTTGAATCGTCGCCCAATCCTCGTCGGCTACCTTGGCGACATAATTGGGCTGGATTCCGACGGACGCGAAGAGGTACCCCGGGTACTCCGCCGCCAACTCACAGGCGCGTCGGCTCGTGGCGGCATCGACACCGATGACGTTGATACCCACGACGCCGGTCGCTCTCGCTCGCTCAATCACGGCGGCGACATCGTGCTCGAATGCATCCGAGTTGAGGTGCGCGTGCGTATCGAAAAGTTCAAGTGTCATCGAGCAGATCCAGCGACTCCGAGGTGTCAGCTCTCGGTTTGGGACGGTGGCGGTTCAAAGTTGAACTCTTGCCACTTCACCGCTTTGTCCATCGGCTCGATCCGCATGACCAGGTGGCCGTTCTGGTAAAGGCGTACCGTACCCGTCGATTGGCTGACCACGATCGCGATGGCCTTGGTCCGACGGGTGATCGCGGCCGCCGCCCAATGTCGTGCGCCGAGACCCTTGGTCATCGCCAAGTCTTCATGCGATACTTCGAGCATTTGTCGGCTGCGTTCGATGATGCCATCACTCGTGATGACAAAGGCGCCGTCCAATTGCGCGATTTCCTTAGCGTCCTCCTGAACTTTGGCATCCAGCAGACTGCGGAATTTTTTGGCGTAACCGCGGAACGGATCCACGCCAGCGTCGTTGGAATGTTCGAGGACTTTGCGGTGATCGCCGACGACGAATAGCGCGCCGACGGGTTTGCCTTCGCGCCCTTCGCGGCCGACCTGGACCGCCAAGTCCACGACCGTCTTGACGGTCTTGAGCGGGACGCTGCTCTCGAGCATTTGCAAGTCGCGAGTCGTCAATCGACGCATCCGCTCGTCGAGCTGAAGGTGCGAGATCGAGTCGAGGCGTCCCTGTTGGAACGCACTGTAAACTGCGATCACCTCGCCATTGGTGCGAATCATCTCATCCGCAGCCGCTTCGAGAAGCGCATGCTGCAGCCGCTCCAACAGGGGTGCTTTTTCTTTGTTGAGCGCGAGTGTCTTGAGGTTCGCATCCGCGGCCCCCGCGAGATCGTCAGGCGAGTCGACCGCGACGATGATGGGCTTGTCCGTCGGTAGCGTCAAATCGGAGATTCGCTTCCAATCGGTCGCCCCGTCGAGAAGAATCAAGAGCGCGTCGGCGCCGCGGGATCGCATCAATTCGATCGCGGCCTGGACCATCGCGGTGCTGTGTTTGGTGAGACGTTGTGTCGCCATCGATTGTGGGCAGCGCGGCACTGGGCTAAGGGGCGAATCGGGGGAGTTCCGCCAAGTTTTAGCGGAAAATCTCCTGAGCCGACAGTCAGGCAGCTGGCCCCGCGGCCGTATTTAGGCGAGCGGCAGCCATTTTACCGGCCCGCTCACTCTGCCCTCTCCGCCAACGAAACGATGATCGCGAGAGGAGTTCGGATGAAATGGCGGCTCGCCTTACCGCCGCGATTGCTTCGTCGATCGCGCCATCGCTGGTGCGCCGCTCCAGGCTGGACCGGCCTTGTAGACGCGGTCGTAGTACATCGCCAGCGATCGCAGTGCGTGACCCTTGGGGCCGATTTGCCAATCGTGATCCCGTTGACCATTCATCGCGCCGAGCAGAAACCGAATCGCCGCGACGAGGCGGGGGTTTTGCAAATCTTCGTCGGCCGTATACGTCAACAACCACTCCACCATGTGGCCCGTGGTTTGAACCTTGCGATCCATATTGCCATTGTCCTCGGGCTTCTCGAACCACGACGTGCTCATCGATCCGTCACGGTTTTGCAATTGATAGGTGTAGGTGACGAAGTCGTCGAGAAACTTCTCCGCTCGTAACCATTGGCCTGAAACTTCTAAACCCTCCTCGCGACGATGTCGGAGCGCGTGCGCGAGTCCCATCAAGCGGTGCGTGCCACCACAGGCCGCGCCGACGATCGGTTGTGACAGTTCCTCGCGAATCAATCGCTCAAAGTCCCAGGTTTGGCCGTCGGCGGATCGCCATTGTTCGGCCGTGCTCAAGTAATGCGACAAGCCGATCAATGTGAACGTCAACTCTTCGCCGGACTTGCACGTGGCCATCTCTTCACGCACCAAATCGTCAACGCTAAATCGTTCACGTCCGACGTAAACCGGATAGCTACCGGGCACTGCGCACAGCGACATCACTGCGAGTAACTGGCCCTGGTGGCCTTGCAAGCCGACGCCATTCCTGGCTTCGATACCGCGCGGACCCTTGCCGAGAATGCGTTGGCCTCGACAGGCGTTGTTCCCAGCGATCCACGCGATCGCGTTGTAAGTGCTTCGTCCCGCCGTGATGTTGGTGTCCACACCATAGACCATGATCTGGTGCATCATGCCCCAATTGCTGCGGCCCGTCGCATCCTCGGGGGTGCCATGATAATAACTCAAGCAACTTCGCATCGCGGGCTGCAAGCGAGCTACCGCACTGGAAACTTGAATCGGCGCCACCGGTTGGCCCGTGTAGTCGCGATCGACCTGATCCCGGCTCGGCGGTACCACACGAGCACTGGATCCTGGTACTTCTCCCAGTCGCGCCGATTCGTCGGCACCGAAACTCGGCGAGACGACCACGTCGTCGATGACCGCTTCGCGCTTACTCGGTTCGTTGTTGCCATCAACGGATGTCGGCGCCGTGGCAATCTCCTTGAGTAGCGGCTCGGCATCCCGAGTCGTCCGAGTTGGTTGACGCGAGTTGATGCTCGACGTGGGCGTTCCGTCACGCTCGATTTGTAAACGACGAAATGCCATTCCACCGCGAGGAGAATTTGACTCCTCGCCGCAGCCATCGTTACTCAGGGCACCAGCCGATGGTGAAGGCGATTTCACATCACTCGTCGCTGGACCCAGCATCATGTCCACGGCCGTCAATGCATCATCACCGCTGTCGCCGACGGGCAATTCATCCACGGATGCTGCGGCTGGTTCAGACGAAAGATGACTCTTCAAGCGACGCAGCGGCTTCAGTTCGGACGGCTCGACGAGCTGCAATGAATTTTCAGCCGCGTCACCAACGCGACCCAATTCGCCACTCGGCTGAGTTTGCGTGGGGGCCGCAAGCGCTGGGCCCTTCCCAGCCGGTGAGTCGAGCAAAATGCTCGGAGTCGGTGTTAGCTGCGGAGGCTCAGCCTTGGGCCGTTCCGGCAGCCTCGAAACTTTCGGAACGAATCGCGTCGGCGGACTGATGAGCTCAGGCTGGGACAGCTTCACGGTGGGAGCCAGCGGAGCCGGTGAGACCAGCGGAGCCGGTGACGACGGATCTCGCAGTGGCTCGCGAGAATTCACCGCATCCCGAGCAACCCAGCTGTCGTCAGTCGCCTTCGTCGATGCCTTCGTTGGGCTGAGAACTTGAACTTTCTTTGGAACCGCAGCCTGCTCGGGAATGATTCGCATCTCCAGCACGCCTTCACTCTCCACGCCACTCGCGAGCGGAGGAGCTGAGGTTTCGACCAACACGCTCTTGGTTGGAGTTTTTGCGGCGGCGGGACGAAAGCGAACGGGCGTCTGCGAAGGCTCGGGGTTGCTCTCATCCCAAGTCCGGGTGGCGCCGAGAATCTCGAGTTTCACCGGTGACTGGGCTGGAGCCGTCAGCTGCAGCGAGTCTTCACCCCCGGCCACTTCGCAGACTCCCGTCGCCACCAGCAAAGCGAGTAGTTGACGTCGTAGGACTTGGCTTCGGTTCGATTGAGGACGTAGCATCAGCACAGCAGACTCCGAGAGGTGAGCGATATAACCTGCTATCGGATACTCACAGCTCAGAGTTCACTTCGATGCGCGGGGACCCCTCACGAAAACCGGATGCTTCAAACTGGGCAAACGAGCCACGTTTGCGCAAGCAAGTTCATGGTGATTTTTCAGCGCATGAAACAAGAAAGCACTAAAGATCGAATGCCTCGAGCGAGTCGATGAGTTGATCGAGTTGATCCTTGGGCCCAGCGACACGTTCGGCTTGCCGCTTTCGCAAGAGGTCATCAATGCCCACCGTATCCCGACCGGCGAGCAGCAATTGCTCATCGCGCTCGCGAGCCGCGGTAGCGATGGGATCTTCGTCCTTGGTCGGCGCGCCGAACAACAGCGACAAGTCAATCTTAAAACCCTCATCGCCCTCGACTTCCGCACCGGCGATCGCGGGCGCCTTGTGCTGCGGAAAAATGATTGCATTCTCAGGACACACGCGACTGCACGCGGGGCATCCCTTGCGACAATTGTCGGGCTGTTCGACCAAGATGCTCTCAGCACCATCGACGCCGTAAACACCAAACAAACAGAAGTCGATGCATTCCATGCAATTCGTGCAGCGGCTGAAATCGATCACCGGGTACCAACGCCGCGCCGTCGGTTCGTCGATCTGGACTAGCTTTCCGCCGACAATCGGGAGGCTGAATTCTTCGTCGCTGGACTCTGGCGTCGAGGTGATACGGCGGATCTCGGCCAAGAAGATTTGCGGATCTTGACCGAGCTTTAAATCGATGCAATGGATGTTGCGATCGGGCCGCGGGTATTGGTCCACCATCCGCAATTTTTGTTCGCGTCCGTCAGTTTCATGATCCGGCGCATCGGCTTGATCGCTTTCCTCGGGTTCACCGATTTGGACTTCGCCCGCTTGGCCACCGATGCCGTTGCGATCGAGCACCCAGCGAGCGGCCCGCTCGTAAATCCAAGAAACGACGATGATGTCACCCTCGATCTCCTGCAACTGTTCGAACGACTTGCTACCCCGAGGCAAATCGTAGAGGTGCGGAATCGTCAACACTTCCACGCCTTCGACCGCAGCTGAACCCTCCGCAATCTTCTGTTCCAGTTCACGTTTCTCTGGATTTCGTGATTGCCCTCGCGAGACGACGACGGTCCAAGTGTTGAGTTTTGCGGCGGAGATCATGATGCGGTTCCTGTCGTCAAACGGTCGCGGTCATGCGTGGTGACCGAGTCAAATGCTCAATTATACGTGATTTCAGCTGCCGCGTTGCCTACCAATCGAGCGGTCGCAACCAAGCATGCTTAATCTCGGCGACCTCGGCCTCGAGCACCGACTTCGTGCCGACTCTGAGGTGCACAATGGCGTGCTCCGTGATCTTGCCCAACTCCGTCACCGGGACCGAGTCGCCCGCGAACTCGCTGACGAAACTCGCCGCGTTTTCAGGTTTGACTTCGACCAGGAATCGCGTGTTGGATTCACTAAACAAGGTTTCGGTCGGCGATAGCGATCCGTCACAGGCGTTTTCGATATCCAAATCGATCCCGAGACCGCCGGCCATCGCCATCTCCGCCGCGGCGACCGCCAATCCGCCTTCGCTCAAGTCGTGACACGCGCGCACGAGTCCCGCGGAAATCGCGCGGTGCATTGCGGCGAAGGTCGCTTTGGCAACCGTCACATCCACCGTCGGCACAGCGCCGCCCTCGAGTTCTCGGACGAGAGCCAAATGTGACCCCCCTAGCTCGGAGTGAGTTTTTCCCACCAGGAAGACGAGATTGCCGGCTGACTTGGCATCCATCGTGACGGCTTTACCGACATCGTCGATTTGGCCCATCGCACTGATCAGTAAACTTGGCGGGATCGCGATCGTTTGTCGCTGTCCCGCAGCGTCGTTGTAACTGAACTCGTTATTCAAACTGTCCTTGCCGCTGATAAACGGTGTCCCCAAGGCGACTGCCATGTCGTAACAAGCGATTGCCGCGCGGACGAGCGAGCCGAGAGTCTCGGGACGATCGGTGTAGCCCCAGCAGAAGTTATCGAGAATCGCAATTCGGGAGGGGTCGGCACCGACGGCGACCGCGTTACGCATCGCTTCATCAATCGCCGACGCTGCCATGTGGTACGTGTCAAAGTCACCAAACCGCGGATTCATCCCGTTGGAGATGACGAGCCCCCGGCGGCTGCCGATCCGCGGACGAATCACGGCGGCGTCACTGGGGCCATCGCAGAGCGGACCGACGAGCGGTTTCACCACGCTGCCCGCTTGCACCTCATGGTCGTATTGGCGGATCACCCAGTGCTTACTCGCCACATTGAGGCTGCCCATGATCTGCAGCAGCGCCCGATGATTTTCCGCCGGGTCGAGCGACACCGACAACGGTTTCGTCGCGGCGGGCGTGTAGACCGCGTCGCGAATAATCGGCGGACGCCCTCCGTGCAAGAACTCCATCGCCACATCACCGACGGTCTCACCGTGATAGGTCAACAACAATCGTCCGGTCGGCACAAAGCAACCGATGATCGCGGCCTCGACGCCTTCGCTCTCACACAACTCGCGAAGCTCGTCCCATGATTCTCGCGGTACCGCGAGCACCATCCGCTCCTGGGCCTCCGAAATCCAAATTTCCGTGTAACTCAATCCGTCGTACTTGAGCGGGCACTGGTCCAGCCAAACTTCGGCGCCGAGTTCTTCACCCATCTCGCCGACGGCACTGGAGAACCCACCCGCGCCACAGTCCGTGACCGCATTGAACAAGCCACGGTCTCTCGCTTGCAGCAACACGTCCAACACCATTTTTTCGGTGATCGCGTTACCGATCTGGACAGCACCGCCGCTGAGTGATTCCGACTCACTCGTCAGCTCCGCAGAGCTAAACGTCGCGCCGTGGATACCATCGCGTCCGGTACGTCCACCGAGGGCCACGATCAAGTCATCCGGCTCGACACATTTCTCCTCCATGCCCACCGGGATCATTCCGACATTGCCGCAATAGACGAGTGGATTGCCGAGATAACGCTCGTCGAAATAAACGGCTCCATTGACAGTCGGAATGCCCATGCGATTGCCATAATCACGCACACCCGAGACGACACCCTTCATCACCCGACGCGGATGCAGCACTCCGGGCGGCAACGAATCCGCGGGCGTATCCGGCGGCGCGAAGCAAAACACATCCGTATTGCAAACCGGTTTGGCGCCGAGTCCCGTGCCCATCGGATCGCGAATCACACCGCCGAGCCCCGTGTTGGCTCCCCCGTAAGGCTCCAGAGCCGATGGGTGATTGTGCGTTTCGACTTTAAAACACGCGTGCATCACTTCATCGAACTTGACGACACCGGCGTTATCCTTGAACACACTAACGCACCAATCGTCGTCGCCGAGCGTCTTGCGAATCGACTGCGTCGCCGCGAACACGGTCTCCTTGAGCATGTTGCCGAAGTGACGTTCGTCACCGCCGGGCGTCCCGTCCGCGGCGGGACCGCGATAATGAATGCGGCCTGCGAGCGTCTTGTGGCTGCAGTGCTCGGACCACGTCTGAGCAACCGTCTCGAGTTCAATGTCCGTCGGATCGCGACCAATCGACGCGAAATGATCGCGGATCGTCTGCATTTCCACCAACGTCAAATACAACTGGCCCTGACGCGATAAATGTTCGAGTCCCGCGTCATCGAGCGAAAGTATCGGTACCGTAACGAGTTTGAATTCATACGCCGAACCGACGTCGAGTTGCTCGATCAGTAGCGGTCCGACAACCACTTGTTCGACGGAATCGTTAGACAGCGCTTTGCGACAAATCGATTCCAGCGACTTGGTATCCACGTCGCTGAGCCAGTACTTGCGAAACGTTCGGACAGCACGGACCTCGATCCCGGCGTCCTTGGCCGCACTCGCGGTACTCGCCGCGACCGGGTCCATCACCCCGGGCTTGGGCAGCACGTTGACGAGCGTCGTCTCGCGGACCGAGTGTTGATCGCCGACCACCAAGTTTGGCGGTACGGACAAGGCGTCTTGACCCGCGATCGCGACCACCGCGCGTTCGGTGACTCGATCCGCCAACAACGTCTCCGCTAATCGCGTCGCCTCAGCCAACGCGAAGTCACCTTCGACGAGAAATCCTCGCGCGAACGCAACGGAAACATTCTCGCCCAAACCGAGTTCGGCGATCTCTTCGCTCGTTCGCGCCGCGTCGCGATCCACATGCCCACTGGCCGGATAAATATCGATTTGCCAAAGCGGCATCGTTGAGAGTTCCTATTGAATTTGGTCACGTATCGTTTTGGCTGCCGCGAGCCACGTGAGCAGCCCCGCGTCGTCGCCGTCGTCAATCATCTGCTGCAGTTTTCGCACTGAATCGGCGAATCGCTGTAACTCACCACGAATGGCCTCACGATTCTCACGGCAAATCGCCGCCCACATCTCGGGGTCACCCGCAGCGACGCGGGTGATGTCCATCCAGCCACTGCCAACGATTTGGCGGGCGTCCGGTGGCAGCAGCTTTGCTACCAGGGCGGACACCAAGTGTGGCACGTGGCTGGTTGCTGCCAAGGTGGCATCGTGCTCATCGGCGCGCATCGAAATGACGTTTCCCCCGGTCAGTCGCCAAAATGCCGTCGCCCGCTCGATCGCCGCCCTCGCCGTGGCACCATCGCCCCAGTGATCCGGCGTCAAAACGACGGTTTTGCCGTTAAAGAGCGTCGCCAGCGCGAAACGAACCCCTGTCTTTTCCCGACCCGCGATTGGGTGCGCCGCCACAAACTTTTGGCTCGCCCCGGCGTGCGACCTGAGCTGCTCGACAATCGCCGCCTTGGTGCTGCCCACGTCCGTCACCAAACACGTCGCCGGTGATGCATCGATCGCCACGCTCGCGAGCTCGACAATGCGATCGACCGGCGCCGCTACCACCACCACGTCGCAGTCCCGGCAAGCGGCGGCGCAAGATTCCGCGATCTCGTCGATCACCCCGAGCTCCAGCGCCTCGCGGCAAGTCGACTCGCTACGCGACCAACCGACGACTCGAACATCGGCGCTAGCGCGGCGGACGGCCAGCGCGACGCTGCCGCCGAGCAAGCCGATGCCGAGTATCGCGATTCGCTTCGGCCACGCCTCACGGACGTCGTCACTCATCATGCTTTCGGTAACCGATGACCGAGTTTGTCGCGTTTCGTGTCGAGGTAACGTTGGTTGTGCTCGTTCGGGACCGAAACCAACGGCACCTGATCCACGACCTTCAAGTCGAAGCCCCGTAAATTGAACGCTTCCGTCTTCTTGGGGTTGTTCGTCAATAACCGCACTTCGCTCAAGCCAAGATCCTTCAAGATTTGCAAGCCGATGCCGTAATCACGCATGTCCGCTTTGAAGCCGAGCGCATGATTGGCTTCGACGGTATCGAGGCCCTTGTCTTGCAAGGCGTAGGCGCGAATCTTTTGGGCCAACCCAATGCCGCGGCCTTCCTGTGGTAGGTAGATGAGTGCCCCGCGACCTTCGCGGCTGATGATGTCCAGCGCCATCTGCAATTGATCGCCACAGTCACAACGTAGCGACGAGATCAAGTCACCCGTAAAACAGCTGCTGTGCATCCGCACCAGCGGCGGCTCACCCGGCGTCGTCAAGTCACCGAACACGAGAGCGATCGGCTCCTGGGTCTCGTACTGCACCGCGTACACGATGATTTGGAAGTTGCCGTACCGAGTGGGCAGATCTGACTCCGCCGCACGGCTGATCAATTTCTCGCTCACGCGCCGGTGCGCGATCAAGTCCTCAATGCTGATGACCTTCAAGCGGTGCCGTTTCGCCAGTGCCGCCAACGCCGCGCGACTCGCCCGATCACCGGTCTCGTCAAGGATCTCGCACAACACGCCGGCAGGCTGGAAACCGGCCATCCGCGCGAGGTCGACCGACGCTTCGGTATGCCCCGCTCGACGCAGCACCCCGCCTTCCTTGGCCAGGAGGGGATACACGTGACCGGGCCGGACGAACTCCTCGACATGGCAATCCGGCGACGCGATGCGGCGAATCGTCTCGCTCCGCTCGGTCGCCGTAATCCCTGTCTTTGCCGTGCGAATATCGATCGGCGTCATGAATGCCGTTTTTAGCGGGGCGTCGTTCTCAGCCACGACCGGCGACAATTCCAGCCTCTTGCAAACGTCGGGAAGCACCGAAACGCACAATTGCCCTCGCCCGGAGAGCATGAAGTTGATCGTTTGAGGCGTCGCTTTTTCGGCCGCACAGATAAAATCGCCTTCGTTTTCGCGATCTTCGGCGTCGACCACAATCACCACCTCGCCCCGCCGAATGGCCTCAACAGCTTCCGGGACCGAATTCAGTTCAAGGGCGGTATTCACGGCTTCAGACATAGAGCAAGCATTCTTCCGGGGCCAAACTCGCAAGCATGCAAGCGTCTCCAGCCCGACAGCCCACTCGCCGCCGCGATAATGCTTCCACCTCACGAATCGGATGCAGTATACGCGACCCGGACATTCCTCCCACCGGACTGGCTATCAACTGGCACGGCTTCGGCTAAAACACAACCATGACCAAACTTTCGACAACCGTCCCCGCGACATTCGACTTCGCCGGCATCTGCTTTCCCTGCTCACGACCGCACGCCTTCGGGCTGGTGCTCGAACCGCCGCAGGGTGGTGCTGCCAGCGGCTCGACGAGTGGCGACTACTTGCACGAAGTGTTGCTCGCGCCGGCGCATCGCGAGGCGTTTTTTGCAGTCGTCGCCGAGGAGGGGCTCGTCGTTTGCCGCGGCGTTCACACTCACGCGCCGACCTATCGCCGGGTGCGTGGGAAGTCGAGCGCCGTGAAGTTGAGCCAGGCGGAGTATTACCACCACGACGGTTGCAGCTCGCCGACAAAGCCGCGAATCGTCGAGATTCGTTGCCCGCACCAAGACGTCACCCGCAACATCGCCACCGCAGTCGCGCCGCTACCGGCCGTCATTCACGCGATGCTGGCGGCGCTGCCCGAGTCGCTGCTTCTCGATGCCGAACTGAATCGTCTGCGCGACTCGTTCACTGGCCCCAAGGCGAATCACCCACCACCGAGCGAGTGGGATTCGATCCAGGGTAAGGTCACTCGGCTGGCACGTCGCCAACTCGATGCCGAGGGTTGCCGCGAATACTTTCGCCACGTCGACACGTTGGCCGGTGCATATGTGCTGCCCTGGCAGATGGGCGAAAGCCGCTTGATGCTCAATTCACATCCGGATCTGACGCGGACGATGCAGCATCGACGGGCTTACCAAAAACCCCGCAGCGAAACGACCGAGCAAAACGGCAGCCTTGTCAAACGCTGGCCCGCCGAAGAACTCGATGCGTCGACGACGAGCGGTGGACCCTTTGCGACCTGTGGAATCGACGATTGAAGATCGAGGCTGACGAAGCCACCAGCGCTCTTGCAATTGCTCTAGGAAGCCAGGCGAGCTAAACTGGAACTACACCCGCACATGCATTTTCGGGTGCCCCGAATCTCCAACTGTCGCGGACAATCACGTTCGGTACGACTGCATCCCAACCAGCGGCTGATCGAATGCTCTCAAAAACTGCTGAATATGCACTTCGTGCTGTCGCCTGCATGGGCAGCCAGGTGGATCGGCCGGTCTCGGCCAATAGGCTGGCTGAACAGACCAAGGTCCCACGACGCTACTTGACTCGCGTGCTTCAAGACCTCTGCGCCGCCGGGATCGTGCAGTCGCGTCCCGGCCCGGGAGGCGGCTATGAATTGACCCGGGCGACCAGCAAGTTGACCATTCTTGACGTCGTCAATACGGTTGAACCGATCGCCCGAATTAAGAAGTGCCCGCTCGGGCTCAAGACCCACATGAAACTATGTCCGTTGCATGCGGAACTCGACAAAGCCTACGCGGCCACCGAAAAAGCATTCTCGAGTGTAACGATTGAGGACCTCGTCAACTCGGCGAGTCCGATCATCCCCCTCTGCGAAAGCGTGCGGCGATGAAGCGTCCGATCGACGACACGCCTCAACCCATCATCGGCTACCACCGCGACGACGTCGGTCACTGGGTCGCACACTTGGCGTGCGGCCACAACCAACATGTTCGACACGATCCACCGCTCGTCCGGCGCGAGTGGGTAACGACACCCAGCGGTCGCGACTCGATGCTCGGCTTCGAACTCGGCTGTAAAAAATGTATCGAAGGCGCCCAGGCCGACGATCGTCCCCAGTGACCGAAAGTGATTGATGTACCGATTCGTGAACGTTATCGCGACAACCCTCGCGATCACCATGTTGTTGATCGCGACGTTGGCACGGGCCGATGAACAGACTTCACTCGACGGTTCGGAGTCCGACACTCGGGTCACTCCCGCGACAACGCCCGTCGAAGCGCGTGCGCGCGCCAGGTTGCTGCACGAAGTGATTCGCGGATCGCTTCAAATCATGCATCGTGACTTCTTCGACGAAGACGACTCGCACGCGATCCCGTCAGCCTCGTTGGAGGACGTGTTCCACGAGATGAGCAAAGGCTACGGAATCAACATGAAGTGGCTGATCGTCAACACGGATGTTGTCAACGTCGATCACCAACCCGAAACCGCCTTCGATCGAGTGGCGGTCAAGTCGCTCGCATCCGGTAATCGGTTCGTTGAGCAGATCGACGAAGGGCTCTACCACTTTGCCGGAGCCATTCGACTCGAATCGCAATGCCTTAAATGTCACGTCAAATCACGTACCAGTAACGAAGCACGTACCGCCGGATTCGTCATCACCATGCCAGTCGTCCCCAGGGCGAAAGACTCAACGTTGACCGCCGATTGACACGTCAATCCACTGCGAGCCGCCGGTAATATTGACAACTCCATCCACGGCATCGCCAAGGTTCATCCCCCGTGCGAATACCTTTACCCTTGGCATCGGAATTGCGTGTTCGCTAGCTCAAAGGTCTTCTCCACGCGGGAGACATCCTGTCTTGGTAAAAGACCGTCATCCAGCAACTTTTGGCACGCATTCGCAAACTACTCGAATTCGCCGAACCAGTAGCCGCTCATAGCGGGCTCATCGAGCGACTGCCAGGCATACACGCAATTTTTAACGAATGATCGGTCGCGGGGTTTTTCGATTCGCATTGCGGCGGTTGCAAAACACGATTCATTCCGCACGATCATGCACAATCCGACTGAGTGGTCGCTCAAGTTTCAGTCTCGATTTCGCGAAGGTAAATGTCTGGTAATTCCGTGGGCATAGAATCGCGTTTTGGAAGGATAATGACGCCTTTTTTCTTTCGCTGGTTGAATGATCTGAAACGACTCAATGTGAAAAAATAAGAATTATTGTCCCCATCCCAATGGTGTCCGGCGCTCGGCTCGCATTAGACCGAGTGATTGCGAATTGTCTTATGACGGCTATCAAACGCGGTGCGATCGCATGCGGTTTGAACTTTCATTGCGAATCTTGTTTGCGACCGCGCAGCGTCAAGTACGGGCAGGCATGGACTTCAATACTTCCTGTTCGAGTTTTACTGGTTGGTTGCGGTCGCTTCGTCGTGCCGCTTGAGCTTCTCCACGTGAGCGATCAATTTCTCTTCGCTCGCTAAGCCCATGAAGTAGTAACTAATCATCTCAAACGTACGTTTGGTTGGCTTGCGGCCAGTCCACAGATTAATTAATAAACATGCGATGATCGCGCTGTACGTTTGAAGATCGATGCTGTTTTGGCTATGGCTGATTAAGTGCGAGCACCCCAGAAACTGCTTAAAGAACCGGCAAAATATTTCGACGATCCATTTCTGCGAATAGATTAGCGAGATGATTTCCGCTGGAATGTCCAGCAAGCTGGTGGCGATTCGCAGGATCGCCATTCCTTTCAGCGCACGTCGATCCGAGTTTTGATTTTCCGCGACTTGTTTGAGGCGTGCATTCAACAGAAACGAGACGAGTCTTATGGTCGGGGCGATTCGCAGCCTTGCTGGATTTGCCAATCCTAATCGCTTGGTTGCTTAGAACCTTGGCGTCGACCGCCGCTGCGAAAATCTCTCGCTGCTCGACTGCATCGTATACACTATTGGGTACGGAAACGGTGTCAGGACTCTTTTTTCGGTGACTCTCCTGAAATTGGCTTCTTTTTTGGGCGTCCGCGTGGGCGGAGCGTCGATTCCAAGTCCAACCGGCGGGCGATTGCCTCAGTCCAGTTCGCTTGACCGAATGGGCTGCCTCGCCGGATGGCCCAGCGGATCGAATCAAATTCCTTGTCTGACAGTGGCTCATTAACCCGCCGTTTCCAATTTGTGGAACGCGGCAAGGGCCAAGGCGATAGCAGACGTGGCAAGGGTTCACTCGACTGCGACCAGCGGTAGAGTGAACCCCATCGCCAATCCTCTGCACGCTGGACGAAATTTGCCCGTAATGCGTTCCGTTCGACGTAACGACACAAGACGTGGAAATGATCGTCATCCTGAACTGGGAAACTCTTGAATCGACCTTGGTAGACATGCCCTTCGCCAGCAGTGTTGTAGTGAGCGTGATACCGCATCGTGTGCGTTAGGGTGACCCACCGCAGGAAATCGCTCATCCCACCGTCCTCCGTTGGCTGGAGGACAAAGTGCCAGTGGTTAGGCATTAATTGGTACGCCAGGATCTTGCAAGGATAACGCAGCAGACCCTCGGCCAGGATGTTCTCAAACGCTTCGTAATCACCGTCTTTGTGAAAAAGAGTCGAGCGACCATTGCCTCGATTCAAGGCATGGTAAATCGCGTTCTTCTC
>JBBSJZ010000021.1:0-24072 GCA_038256795.1 Pirellulales bacterium
AATGAGATGGATTTGTCTCAGCCCTGGGAAATTCGCGAGCTCTCGCGTGACCTCGTTGCCGAGCCGCGGCGCGCCCAAGCGAATCATCCTCAGCTTGGGGATCGCGGCGAGCGAAGCGACGCCCGACACCGTGCACTCGGCGTGAGGCAGGTTCAATTGCAGGAGCGATTCACACCGACTCAGCGTCGCGAGCCCCTCGTTCGTGATCGGCGACAATCGCAGCCGCAAATGCTGGAGCTTGGGCAGCGTGGTGAAGACTTCCATCGACGCGTCACTGAGCTTTCCGCGATCGATGATCACGGTCTCGAGAAAATCGAGGCCACGAATTTGCTCGATCATGGCATCGTCGATTTCGAACTCAGAGACTTGGAAGGTGATCGTTTGGTCCCGTTTGGCGTCGACCACCATCTGGTTAAACGCGATCACCGGATCGATCGTGATCTGTTTCTCGGGTGTGACATCGATCGCACCACTCGAGAAGACGACGGCGCTCGTGGCGATGACGACGAGGATTAGCAGGAGCACCCAGCGGCGACGCCGACGACGTCGCCGACGATCGTGTCCACCCGTCGCTAGTTGTGCGAGCGCATCGTCCAATGCGAGCGCGTCATCCGGTGCGGGCGAGAGACTTGCCTCGTTGGCGACGTTCGACTCATTCTGATCGATCTCGTCGACTCGGATCGGGCTAGGTTCGTTCATATCGCGAAGGGTGGGGGCAGGTTGATCGTATTGTTGCGGGCGAGCCAGTCGCTCGCCTGCACCAGCCTACGCCGCAGCGGTGGTTCCTGGCATCGGGGCAACACCGAAGTGATGCCCCGATGCTCAGAGAAGTTTCATCGCCGAGCCGACTGCCGAGACGATTGACCCAGTAACCGTCGTAGCAACCGATCTGGTGCTCCAGCCACTCGTGGTGGCCGGTGAACGTTTCCCGCAAAGCGTTCACTCGCAATGAAACTTCGGATGTTCGGTGACAATCCCGAAGGACGTTTGCGGAATTACCAATCGACTTCCCATGTTGTCAATCGGAATTTGATCGCAACCGCAACCACTTCGTCGTATTTCACCGAAAAAGCTGTTTCATGACGCGCTCGCCCGACCGTGGGCATCGATCGCCATCTCGTCCGATGTGATGTGAGATCACGATGATGCTATCGCTGGAGCAGCCACCAGACTCGATGCAGCGTCAGATCCAGCGGCACACCAGCCTCGCGCATCGCCGTCGCTATCGGCTCAATTTCTCGTGGCAATCCCTCCCGACCGGCGAGGTAGCCGAGATGCTTGACTTGGCTCGAAAGCGATCCGACCGATGCTAACCATTGCACCGGTAACGCATCCACATGGTCGGGAAATCCGTTGACCAACGGTGCCACGAAGTTCGCATTGTCAGGTTTCTCGCTGGAGGCTTCAGCAAGCGGTTGAGCCAACACTGAATCGCTACCACCGACACCCCGCAGCGATGCCCCGATCGATCGCTGAGTCACTTCAAGTCGCTTGGCGATCGACAGCATCCGCGGTGACGGCGCTGCCGCAGCAAACGCTTGCACGGATTGATGGTCGCGGCTGACCTTTTTGGCATCGACCGCCCAAGCATCTTGGCGAGTGAGCGATTCGGGAATGGAGCGCATCGTCGCCGGACTGGAGAGCACAATCGCTAACAATCGCCCGACATCAAAGTTTGACGCCAGCAAATCGTCGGCGAGCAATTCTTCGAGTTGCAACAGTGAATCGTCCAGCGGAGCACTTCTGGCATCGGCGAGATCGCCCCGCAGCGGTCGATCGTGGACCCATCGCCACATCGCATTCACCACGCCGCGAGCCAGGGGCCGCGAATCAACGAGCGACTCACTCCAGGTGTGGACATCCTGGACCCGAATGGGGTCACGGACCGTCGCCTCGTCGTCGAGCCAATGCTGGGGTACACCCGCTTCAGCCATCGTTTGGCGGCCATCCAATCGTTCGTAGAAAACTGGCGAAGCGTCATCGCTCGACTCTCGAACGCTCCAAAATCCCGCATGATCTTTGGACAAATCACGGCGAAGCATCGCGGCGAGCGACCAATAGTCATTTTGCAATCCGGCGCTATCGATGAGCGAGTCATGACAACGCGTGCACCGTAAGTCCACATTCATGGTTAATGATGCGAGCCCATGCACCAGGGAAAACTCGCCCGCATCGGACATCGCCGTGTACCAAGCGGATGAGGCATCCGAGGAAGAATCCTTGCCGCCACCGATCCAGCTCGCAAGTACCGCATCGAAAGCTTTCTCGCCTCGAAACGCGCCCGCGAGCTCATCGATCAACGCATCACGCTGAGGGACGGCCAGTTTGCCGGACGCGGCGGCGGTCAATTCATTGAGCCACGCTGCAGCAGCGAGCTTCGCATTGGTTTCTTTTTGAATCGATTGCTGGAGTTCGGCGGCAAACGCTGCCTTGTCGGACGCCGAGCCGCTGGCGAGCGTATCGCTCAGCTGGGCCACGTCGAGCTCCACGCCGACTCGCTGCTGGATACGGTCTCGAATGACCTCGGCGCTGGCGACCGGTGACGGCTCGGCGCCGACGGCATCCCAGTAGTCTTCGAGACCTTGGGCCGCTCGCAGTGAGACCCATTGGACAGTCTCGCTCTTCCGCTCGGCTCGCTCACGCAAGGACGGGACGGATAACTCGACATCGTCACCCGATCGCGGCTGCGGCGTCCCCTCCGCAAGTGTCATATTCCTCGGCGGCTTCCGCGGGATCGGCAATGCGTCGGGCGCTTTCGTGACTGGTGGCATCACTTGCTCCGATGGTTGCGGTGTCGGACGGACGGGTGCAACTTCGAGCGACGAATTTTCGGATTTGCTGCTCTTGGTGATCCTTCGGAAACCGAGCTCCTCGGGCCCCACAAATTCCCAACCCACAACGCCGAGGATCAAGCTCGCCGCGAGTGTGAGCAGCACCAGCGCCCAACCCGAATCGGTGGAACGGACCGACGTGGACGCCTTGGCGGGGGTACGTCGCCCGATCACCGGCACATCGTCGCTCGTTGACGGGCTGGCGGGTATCAGGCTGCCAGGCGATTGGCTGGCGGGCGATTGGCTGGCGGGCGATTGGCTGGCGCGGACGACGACCGATGCCTCACGCCATTGCCGCATGATCTCCGAACTCAAATCCGGCGGCGTCGACTTGCCCAGTATCTCCGCGAGCAACGCATCAACGAGCGGATTTTCTTCCCGATCGTCGGCTGCTGCGTCATCACGCGGTTGTTGAGGATTACTCATTTCACTCTCAAACGGATTTCTGTCTTAAATTTTCGATTCGACTCACGCATTCTCTTTCGTCCGCAACTTGTCCGCGACGCAATCTCGAAGCTGCTGCTTCGCTCGTTGCATCAAGTTCCTTGCTCCGTGATCCGAAATCCCGAGGGCATCACCAATTTCGACCCGGCTTTTGTCGTCGGCGAACCGCAACTTCAAAGCTTGTCGAGCGCGATCCGTCAGTAGTTGTAAGCAATCTCGCAAGGCATCCACCGCGTCGTCCCCGGAGCCGTCTTTACCGGCCCAGCGATCCCAGACCTCATCCAGTACCGCAGAATCACTGGACGGATGAACCCGTCCCAGCCGGCGATGCCGCGAAATCATCAAATTGAACGCCGTCCGACGCAAATACCCGGCCGTCGCCTTGTCATTGTGCTGAACGAAGTTATCTCGACTAAGTACCCGAAGAAACGTCTCTTGCGTCAAATCGTCCGCCGTCGGCGGGTCGCATCCGAGCACGCGCAAATACCGCCAAACGCCCCGTTGGTGCCTTGCGACCAGCGCCGCAGGGCCTAAGTCTCTCGCTTCAAGTTGTTGAGGGTCGAGCCCAGCGTCGCTTGAAGCTTCACATTCAGACGAATTTAAAGCCTCGTCCTGGGGGGGAATGTCGTCGCTCACGGATATTGGCGGCTCTCGGACAAGAAATCGATGACAAGCAGTGGAATGACCCCATCCTAACCGATTAGCTCGTTGATGACTTTGCCACCCCCGGCGATCTTCATGGGTCGGCCACTCTTGCTCGTGAATGTGGTCTCGAGGGAAATGCCGAGACCCTTGCAAACGGTCGACATCAAGTCCTCGCTGCTGAAGGGTTCCGACTCGACGGCGGACCCATCACTGCTCGTTTCACCCACCGCGAGTCCGCCCTTGATGCCGCCACCACCCACGACGACTGACCATGCCCTTGCGAAGTGATCGCGGCCGGCGGTCGCGTTGATCCGTGGCGTGCGACCGAACTCGCCCATCCACATCACGACCGTATCCTGGAGCAAATCACGCTGGGCCAAGTCTTCGACGAGTGCGCTCATCGCCTTGTCCAAGTTCGGCAGTTTGGTGTCCTTGAGCGTCGTGTGAACGTTCTGGTGCAAGTCCCATCCGCCCAAATCGACTTCGACAAACGGTACTCCCGCCTCGACGAGCCGCCGCGCCAGTAAACAACCTTGGCCAAAACCGTCGGTGCCATAACGCTCTTTCACCTCGGTCGGTTCCTGCTCGACCCGGAAGGCTTCCATTTGCGCACTCGTCATCAGGTCGAGTGTCTTTTTCAAGACCTTCTGGTGCTCGGCGGCTGGCAAGTCTCCGGTCCGGTTGGCGAACCCCGTCTCGATCAAATCGAGTGCAGCCATCCGCTGCATCAATCGAGTCTCATCGAGCTTCATGTCCAAATTGCGCACGCGGCCGTTGCTCGTCACCGAAAACGGCGACCAAGCCATCCCCAAGAATCCTGGACCCTCACTGGCGCCGCCTACCGAGACGAAGGGAGGGATTTGCAAGTCCGGACGTTGGGGCATCAATTCATGCGCGAGCACACTGCCGTAGCTCGGGTGTTCGATGTTCGGATTGGGGACAAAACCCGTGTGCATGTAGTAGCGACCGCGATCGTGATCCGCTTCACGCGTCGACATACTGCGCACGATTGATAGGTGCTTCATCTGTTGGGCGACGAGCGGTAAATGCTCACTGATTTGCATGTTGCCGGTCGTCGAGATTTGCTTGAAGGGACCGCCGGTCGGAGCTCCGGGCTTCAAGTCCCACATGTCAATCGTCGGCGGTCCGCCACCCATCCAAAGCAAAATGGCTGACTTGCGATTCTTCTTGAGTTCATCGGCGTGAGCGTAAATCGATTGCCCCATCGCCAACGCCGCGCCGGCCATCGCCGATGATCCAGCCAGGTGATTCATGAAGTGCCGGCGCGACATCCCGCGCGGCGTAGTCCAGTTGTAAGTCATCGTTTTTGACTCCTCTTTGCTAATGTTGCATGATGAATTCGTTGCTATTCAAAACCGCCCACCACATGTCTTCGAGCATCGCTTTTTCGTCTCCGCCCCGAGCCACCAACAGCTTGCTCGCCACCATCGATTCGTTGCGGGTCGCACGCCGCGCCAGACCTGACATGAACAGTTCATGAACGCGGTCCTGCGGCGATCGCCCCGACTTGGAAATGCGATCCAAGAACGATCCGGTCTGTGTGCTCGTGGCTTTCCGCGTCAGCTCACCGTTGAACAGCATCAAAGCCTGGGGAATGGAGCCATTGAATGTCGTCGCCTCGTCACCCTCGTCCGTCCCAAATGCCACCACGAACTGGGCGAGCCACTGACGCCGCTGCATCTCTTGCTCCTCATAGCTACCCTCGGACTTAGCGTCCGTGGCGGCGACGAGTGACGCGTAAAGCTGTTCCGCACTCATTTGACGCAAGTAAAATCGCGAGAACTTGGGCATCTCACCCATCGACGGGTCGTCGATGTCGTTGTTGCTGCCCAACACCGCAGCCAATTGATAAGGACGGCTCAGCGTGATCCAAGTGATCAGCTCCTTCAAGTCGTAACTGCTCTTGCGAAAGTCCGCCGCCAATTGCGTGAGCACTTCGGGATGCGATGCGGGATTGTGCGGCCCCAGATCATCGACGGGCTTGGTGAATCCGAAACCTAGGAACATCGACCACATTCGGTTCACGATCATCTTGTCGAGAAACTCACTGCCGAGCATCAACCGGGCCAGCTCCTCACGTCGATTCACCTCGCTTACAAAACCACTCGTTTCGATCGCGGTGCCGTCCGTAAAAACGGGCTCAGCAACCTTGGTCAAACCGTTGCGCAATTCGTAGAACACGATCGCATTCTCGGGATCATTGGATTCTCCAGCAAAGTCCTGGTCGATGAGCTCCGCATGGTCAATGTCATTGGTCCCGTCGACGAACCGACGTAGCGATCGGACTTGACGGAAAAACGCATTGAACTCCCAAAATGTCTGCTGTTTCCATTGATTGAATGGATGATTGTGGCACTGCGTGCACTGCACCTGCAGCCCCAAGAAGATTCGCGACACGCTGCTCGTCGCTAGCACGCCTTTCTCTTCATTGACTTTGTCGACGAGGAAATTCGTCGCGCCGTTGAACCCGACCGCCCCCGGTTTCGTCGCCCCCGTCGCAGTGACGAGCTCTGCCACCATCGTGTCATAGGTCTTGTTCCGCGCGAACGAATCGCGGAGGTACTTTTGCATCCCGTCGCGGCTCGTCATCGAACGGCGGTCGGTACCGCCGCTGCGACCAATTAGCAGATTCGTCCAAACGGTCGCCCAGTGACCCGCGTATTCTTCGATGTAGCGATCGTCATGAAGCAACTTGTCGACCAACATCGCCCGCTTGTCCGAGCCGCGATCGCTGACAAATTCGGTCAATTCCGTTCGCGTCGGGATTCGGCCGATAACGTCCAAAAACACTCGTCGGCACCAGGTCGCGTCGTCAACGTCCGCAGCGGGTCGTATCTCGAAGTCACGCCAGCCCTGCTCAATCGCTTCATTAATCGCCGCAACCTGGGGGGGCAGGTCCGAGGCTAACACGGAGTGCGACAGGGTAATTGCAGCCAGTGATGCGATGAGAGCGAAATGACGGAACATGGAAACCCAAACCCGGAGTGAAGTCATGCGGTGCTATGAAGAAGAACGGACGTGACTTGGCAACGTACCCAAGACCCGCATTCTATTCGCCCATGACGACGGGAAGTTGCTGCCAGCCGACGCCAACACCAATCCCGCCCCTCGCAGCAGATCACCGCGACGATTGCAACAATTGTGCAGGTGTCCGCCGTCATTTCCAGGCTCCACCTTTTCACCTTCGGATCTCGTTTTTGCTCATCCCATCATGGGATGATCAAAGAACTACGAGATGGCGGCTTCGAGTAATTGCCAACGACCGTGGTCGGTCTCGCACTTCCATAGATCGTGCAGCATCTCGCCGCTGATGGCGCACTGGACGACCATGGCCAGGGGATCGGGGATGACGAGTGTGACAGCTTCATCACGCCCCTTCTTGATGACTTTTCGCAGTGCCTTGGCCACCCGGGCCTTGGCGTCGCGAATCGCCTCGCCACCGGGCGGACAAATTTCACCGGGTGATTCTTGGCCGGTACGGTACACCCGCGGTTGGTTACGCCGAACCTCATCGATCAACTTGCCATGCCACAACCCGTGATCGATGTTGCGAAAACAATCGATCACTTTGACGCGGATGTCGCGACCTCGGGCGATCTCATGGGCGGTTTGTTGGGCCGATTCACACGGGGCCGTATAAATCGTCCCCATCGAGATGGTCGATAGTTCGCGTGCGACCGCAGCCGCTTGACGCTCGCCGAGCTCGCTCAACGGCATATCGAGCGATCCCTTGATACGACCTTGGTCATCGAATTCGGTCGCGCCTGGACGAACCAACAACACCCGCGACAGCGCAGGTGCACGCAGAAGCAAACTCATCAGTGGTTCCCTAAAAGTCGAGAGTCGCCGGAGGCCCCGCCCATCGATGCCGCCAATTGCTGCATCGCTTGCTGGTAACTCTCATGACGAAAAATCGCCGAGCCAACCACGAACAAATCGCAGCCGGCTTCACGCGCTGGGCCAATTGTTTCCGCATTGATGCCGCCGTCAATCTCCAGCAGCAAACTCGGGTGCGAGGCTCGCAACCGTCGCAGCTTCTCGAGGGCCACCGGATTGAAAGATTGCCCCCCGAAACCTGCATCAACGCTCATGACAAGCACCATATCCACGGCGTCAAGGCTCGAAGCAATGATTTCGATGCTCGTGCCTGGATTGATCGCGACACCGACACCGACATCGAGTGTGGCGAGCTCGTTGACCACCGCCGCCACGTCAGCGACCGCTTCGGCGTGGAAGGTGATCATGTCGGCTCCAGCATCCACCATCGGCCGGGCGTACTTGACCGGATCGCTGATCATCAAGTGGACATCGAGCGGCAAGTCCGTGTGACGACGCAATCCCTCCACGATTGGCATCGCGTAGGTCATGTTCGGGACGAAATGACCGTCCATCACATCGAGGTGCAATACTCGTGTCCCAGCCGCCACCAATGCAGCAACTTCACCTTTCAAATCGCCAAAGTCACAGAGCAACAGACTTGGCAGAATGGCAGGAGCGGCTCGTCGAATTTCGTCGAGCTTTTGCCTCGACATACAAGTTCTCGCAGCGAGTTAAGAAACACCCCGCCTGGAGTCTCCAGCGGGTAGCCCCAGTTCAGGGCTCCATAGAGTGATCGCGGGTAGCCGAGATTGTCAATTCCGTCCCGTCGGGTGTCCCCAATACCGGCGATCTGGCCGGGCCCGGCAAAACCCGGGAAAACTCGCTGAGAAACCACCCGTCAGGCGGGCTAACGGTAGCGAATTTGCCGCAAAAAAAGTTCTTCAAGAATCGGTTGGGGCAAATTTAACGGCTCGCTGGCCGCTTTCCGAAGTGGTACCGCGTGATGAAGTCGATGGCGTCGTCGAGCGTGGTTTGAGGCGATCGGTTGGCGTAACCGAGTTCGCGTTTAGCCCGGCTGCTGTCGTACCAATGGAATTGTTCGCTCATCCGCAAACTGGCACTATTTAAATCGCTCTCATGTCGAACGACGCTCGCGGCCAAGTCACCGACGCGGCCGGTGACGACGCCAATGACTGGCGCGACCGGCCACTTCGGCGCCGGTTTGTCCAAACGACCACAGATCGCGGTCCACAATTTTTTATACGTCCAATTTGCACCGGCGAGGATATATTCGCGAGCGTCGTCGCCGCCGCGATCGAGCGCATCGACGGTCCCCGCCGCCACATCGCGAACATCACAAAGGCTGCAGCCGCCCGTGGGATAAAATAACGGCCAATTGCGTTTGAGCTCGACGATCATCCGGCCGCTGCTGGGAGTCCAATCCCACGGGCCAAGCATGAACCCAGGATGCAAAATCACCGATCGCAATCCGCGGCCGGTTCCCTGCCGCACCTCCGCGCAACTCGCCTTCTTACTGACCACATAGTTGCACGGAATCGGGCCGCCGCCGTGATCATGGGGCGTGTCCTCATCAGCAACTTCGGTCTTGGTAGCTAAGCCGAGTGTGTTGACGGTGCCGATGTGAACCAATCGTTTGTCATGGCGGATCGCCGCATCGACGACCGTCCGCGTGCCTTCGCAATTGACGCGCATCGAATCGGCTTCGCGTCGCCAACCGAGATGAATGAACGCGGCGCAGTGGATCACGGCATCGCAACGCGCCACGCTGGCATCGATCACATCGGCAGTCCCAATCTCGCCTCGCGCGAACTCCACTCCGAGTCCCGCGAACGCCTCGGGTCGGGGGTCACGACGAACGAGTGCCACGCACTCGTGGCCGCGATCAACAAGTTGTCGGACAACATTGTTGCCGAGCAGCCCCGTCGCACCGGTAACAAAAACTCGCATCAGCTCGACTCCTTTGAGATGGCGATACAAATGCCTCAGGAATCTGCGGCCTTGCGTTGTATCTGGCACATGACGGCAAACCCGGTCAACGCAATTGCAATGCCAAACGCCGCAGCAATCGCCACCGCGTGAACCGGCTCGAGAACATAATGAGCGGGTCCCGACTCGACACTTCCGTGACCGGGATGCGCGAAGGCGACATGCGGGGACAACATCACCGCGACCACGAACATCAAAATCACTCGAATTCGGCTCAACATCTTAGCTCTTTCTCTCACGGAAAATTGCCGGGCCCTCAAACACCGCTCGGCCCAATGCAAGTTTCTACGGCCCGCCACGATTCCTGTCGAGATTGGTTCACGACCCGCCAGACCAATTCTTGACCGCTACGACTCCGCGATTTCGGGAAACGTATGCTCATCCAACTCCATCCGCCGGATGATTGACCGCAATCGAATTTGAAAGTCACTCTTGGCGTTGGCCACCTGCTGTTCCGATTGGTCCGTTCGTTCTGCGACCTCCTTGTTCCCTAACCCGCGAACGAACAGCATCTCGATCGTGCGCAGCTTGGTCCACTGCGCCGTCGCCTTCCAGCGATCGACTTGCTCGGCGATCGCGGTCCGCACCGCGTCCTCTTCGAGCCGCCGCCGCTCGACGCTGCGGACGATGGAGCTCGCGACCCTGGCGGTGCCCGCGAACTCGGCATCGGGTGCGTCGCTGTCACCGCCGCGACGGTGCATCTGCAGCGTCGGTCGACGGCCTTCGCGGCGCAAGTGATCCGTCAACTTGTACGCACAGATGCTGAACAGATAACTTTCGAGCGGTCGACCGCCATCATAATTCGGCAAGCTGGTGAGAAACCCGACGAACGCTTCTTGGACAATATCCTCACTCGTCGCCCGATTGCGAATCCGGCTGTCGACGTACGCGAGCAACCGGCCTTCGTAACAGTCAATGAAGGATTGCCAAGCATCGGCGTCACCGGCACGAATTTGATCGATCAAGCATTCATCGGGACCGGTACGTTCATTCATAAGAATCAAGCGAGTTTGCGAAGGCCGCGTAGCCAATGATGAAGGTCGCTTTAGAAGTTAATTACCCAAGAGAAAATCTCCCGCGAGCGGGCGTAGAAAATAGCCACGCGTGGCAGTCATTGATCCAGTCGCACGACTTCACCACCGGCCCGTGTCATCAACGCCCGAAATAGATCCGTATCAACGCTGTAGGTGATGAACTTAACGGCGCCATCTGCCATGCCGACATGAAAGCCGCCTGGGTGACTGTTGCCCATCACCGCGAGCGGCTCACTCGGATCGATGAGAATATCGTCGGGTTTCGACCATGGTACCGCCGCATCGCGTTTGGACTCGATCACCAACAGTGAATGGCTCAATCCATCGGTAAATTCTGAGAAAGCGACTGATTGATTGAGTTTCAAGCCGCTTGATTCACTCACCACCGCTTGCATCACCGTGTATCCCGGCGGCAGCACGGCACTCGGGTCCTCGTAAACCGTTGGCAGTTGCTGGGACAGTGGAAAGTTGTGTTCGCTGTCCCAGGCTTCATCGAGATGGAATTTTGCGTACAAGGCCTGCTGTTCAAGATACGGCAGCAGCGCCACGCGCCAGCTCAACAGGGGTTGACCGCCCGCATCGGTGATCGCCGCCGGTGGCAGCGAGCCTGTGGCAGAGTGATAGTTGTGGAAGCCCAGCATGATTTGCTTGATATGGTTGGAGGCGTTCATCCGCCGCGCCGCCTCGCGAGCCGCTTGGACGGCGGGCAACAATAGCCCCACGAGCATGCCAGCCCCAGCAATACCGGTGCTCGATTCCAGTGAAATGACGACCTTACGCCCCTCACGCGTGGGCGTGAGCGTGGTGATAATCATGTCGGCCATGCGGTTCGAATACTGCATCGTCGCTTGCCGTACCGCTTCGGATTGACCCGAAGTCGCTAGCGCCTTGCTCGCTTCGGCGATACCGACTTGCCGTCCGAATTTCATCGAATCGTTCAAAACCGTCTCCAACTTTGTTGCGGATGCGTCATCACCGCAGAGCATCGTTAAGGCAAGACTCGAACTCTGGCCGTTGAGCTCCGAGTGCAGAAGTAGTGCGTCGATAAGCATGGGTAACTCACCGAGTGGCTGCAGGGGTGGTGGCAATTGACTTGCTTGCTGCTGAGCGATGCCGCCGATCATCGGCCGAACGGGTTCGATCGCCGCCAAGACCATGATGCCGTTTTGGCGACGCACCTGAGCCGCGAGCTTTGCCAGCTTGCCAGTTCCACTCTCGGCGGTAATCACGGCCTCCAAATAACTCGGCGACGCGAGTACCAGGGTTCGCGCATCGAGTTGGTGCAGCACCATATCGACTTGGGCCGGAATCCGATAAGCCGCATACTGGCCGACGCGAAGCGGATTCGGTTCCACTTCCATCATCTCGAGCAGCGGCGCGAGTACAACGTCTTGATCGAACTGGATCACGAGCCCGAACTGGGGTCCGGCAGGTCCCGGTAGTCCGGCAACTGCCTTCACCAACGAAATCTTCAGCGGGTCGATACCGACTTGCTCGATCGCTTGGGCCCGGAAGATCTCAATCGGGAACATCGCGAGCGCGGGATTGCCCACCAGCTCCGCCGGTGATGCGATCGCCACAACCAGCGCATCATCGGGAACAAAACGGTCACCGATGCTGCTTGAATCCTGGGCATAGCACCGGTTCGCAAGCAAACCAGGGATCATGACGAGCGAGGCAACCGCCGCGAGGCAGCACCCACGTGCTTTGTACGGATTCGACATGGCAGTGCAGGACGTTGTGTTGGAGGAGATTTCGATCGTGCACTCGTATTCTAGCCGCAACGGAGGACCGCCGGGGCGTCGGCGCCGTCCGCGACCCCGCCACGTCTCATCATGCCCGCCGCCGCGAGGATCGCCACTCCACACGTCACCGGCGAACGCATCCGCAGGTTACTCCAATAAACGGCATGAACCGCCGACAACGTCAGCGCCAACAACCAAATCGCCCACCAGGGAGATCGCATCACTCGCCGACCAAGACACCACACACCTCGGCAACATGCCAAGTAAAGCATCGTGTAAAAAACGGCTGTCGCAATCACCAACTTGCTCGATCGCCCCGGTGTCACGTGTGGCAGCGGACTCCATAAGCGAGCGACGCGAACGAAGCACGACGCAACGAACATCTTGGGTTCGCGGCGGATCGTCGCCCGAGCCGCATCACTGGCTCGATCATCATCAAGCGTTTCGCCGCCCCCGCCCCCGCTCCGCTGAACCGCTTCAACCGACCAGTCTCGCTGCCAAAACTCGGCTTCGGTCACGTCCCCCGAATCACGATGCTGCCACGCATCAAAGAACGTTTCGGGATTCCAAACCTGACCCGGCGAGCGAGTGCGCAAGTAGTCATAGAACATCGGATTGTTGGCGAGAAGCAGCGTGTAGCCTCCGTGCGTCGTTGCCCAAACCCAACGATCGAAATGATGATGATTGCGGACCGTCCAGGCTCCCACGACCACGCCCAGTACCAACGTCGCCACGATCCCTCGCACCCACCCGTCGCGCTTGCATCGACCGTTGATGGCGCTAGCCAAGATTAGCAGCACCGCCCAAACCAAGAACGTCGGCCGGCACAAATACGCGAGGCTCAGTAGTCCCCCGAGAATCGCAGCGAATCGAATCTGGCGAGTCGACGCGCATCGTGCCGTCCACCACGCTATGACCGCAGTCGCGAGCGCCGCCGCGAGCGTCTCGGTCATTACCAGCGTCGATTGCTGGAGCAGAATCGGGTCGATGGCAACGATCGTCCCAGCAACGATACCGCTGTCACCGAGCAATTGGCGACTCGCCAGCACCGTGCCGATAACCGTCACGCCGCCCAGCAATGCGTGTAGGCAAATCAAGCCGGTGCGGTTCAAATGGTCCCCATCGACGAGGAACGATAGTAGCCAAGGATAAAGCGGTGGCCGAAACGCCATGGGGTACGGTTGACCATCGGGCGATGTCAATCCGAACGTCCCGGTGTTGGCCAACGTGATGCCAATGGCCGCGTAAGCGTCGGGGTCATCGTCGAGACTCGTGGGATACACAAAGCAAACTGCGACGCGAAGCATCATCGCCGCGGAAACCAGGACGACAAGCGAGACAGGACGACACGTGAAGCGATTCACTGAAGGTGACGAATGAAGAATAAGGATGGATTCACAGTTGGTTTTGTTGCCAAGCTGCTGCTGTACCGGTGGCCCTTGTTCACTGTAGCGATCGTCCTCGGTCTCGTCGCCTGGCCGTTGTCCGAGCGGTTGACTTTGGACCGACGACTCGAAGCGATGTTTCGCAATGATGATCCGAACTTGATCGCCTACCAAGAACTCAAGGCTGCTTTCGGTGGCAACGCGGTCGCGATGGTGGTTTACCGTGACGAGGACTTGCTCTCGCGAGCGGGACTCGATCGAAACGAAGCACTCAGCGACCGAGTTCGCGCACTTCCGGGCGTTGCGGGCATCCTCTCGCCAGCCGTGATCAATCGGGCCATCGAAACGCTTCGTCCCAGCACCGCGTCGATCTTCTCGGGGGCGACGACGGGGGTGCCAGCACTCGCCAATCCCGATGACGCATTCGCAAGCAAGTTCGACGAGATTTTTGCGGGCTACACGCACACGAGCGACCACCACTACGCGTCGGTCGTCGCCATGCTCGCGCCCGATCACGATGACGCCACGATTAACGGTCTTCGCAAGATCACCCAAGACTTGCGAGCGACGAGTGGCGATGCGGTCTTGGTCGGAGAACCCGTGCTACTGCATGACGGTTTCAGTCTCATCGAGCGAGACTCGGCGCGATTGGCGCTGTGGACGATCGCACTCCTGTCAATCGTCCTGCTCATCTCACTTCGCGATTGGCGGTTCGCGGTACTGGCGGCGCTCGTTGTTTTCTGGGGCGTGATCGCCACGCGGGCGATCGCGGTCATCATGGCGATCCAACTTTCGATTGTCTCGAGCATCCTGACGGCGATCGTGACCGTCATCGCCGTGGCCTCGGTGCTGCACCTGGGCGTTCGCTATCGCACCGCTCGCCGCCGCGGCGCGTGTGGAGATCGAGCCACGAAGTTGACGCTCGAATCGCTTCTCGCACCGATCTTCTGGACGTGCGCGACCGATGCCGCTGGCTTCGCGGCACTGCTCTTTTCACGCATTCGGCCCGTGCAAGACTTTGGGGTGATGATCGCGATCGCCTCCATGGCCGTGCTGGCATCGCTGCTGTTGCTCGCCCCAGCCACCATGTCCTTCGCCGCCGTTGCTTCAGTGAGTTCGCCGCGACGATCCCGCGTCGCTCCGCGAATCAGACGTTTTTGCGTGGAACTCGCGTCGCAATTTGTCCGTCGTCGCAAACTCGCCGCGCTCGTCTCGCTCATCACCCTCGTTGTATTGCTCATGGGGACATCGCGACTCCAAACCGAGACGAGTTTTCTCAATAACTTTCGCCCGGATAGCGAGATCGCCCAAGCCTATGACCTCGTCGAACGTGAGTTTGGTGGCGCGGGCGTTTGGGATGTGGTTATTACCGCCCCCAATTCGATCACGGCAAAAACGCTTGACGATGTTCGAGGTCTGCAGCGTGAGTTGCAATCCGTCGAAGTGGACGGAGTTCGCTTGACGAAAGTGCTAAGCATCGCGGATGTCGAAGCCGCACTGGCCGACTTGCCACTGCTCAGCTTCGCGCCCGTCGAAGCTCGACTCGCGGGCATGCGACTAGCCATGCCGGTCATCTCCGATGCGCTACTCACCCCCATCAACGCGCCCGGTCCACGGCGATTGCGGATCATGCTACGGAGCAATGAACAACTGCCCGCGGAGGTCAAGAACCGTCTCATCGAGCGAGTGCAATCCGTCGTCCGCGAACATACGGCGAACTCCCCATCAGATTCCGACACGGCGACCAGTGTCACCGGTTACTACGTTTTGATCGCGTCGTGGATTCGCCAGCTCGTCGACGACCAGTGGCGATGTCTCATCGCTTCCGGCATCCTGGTTTGGGTGCTGCTAGCCGTCGCATTTCGATCACTACGGCTCGCAACGGCGGCACTGCTTCCCAACTTGATCCCCGTCTTTTTGGTGCTTGCCGGTGTCGGTTTGCTCGGCGATAAAATCAACATGGGCGCGGCAATGATCGCCGCCGTCTCGATCGGGTTATCGATCGACAGCAGCGTCCACTACGTCGTCGGATTCCAGCGGCGTCGGGCTCGCGGCCACGATGCCGACACTTCTGCGGCCCACGCTGCTGGCGCGATCTCACTTCCCGTCATCGCCGCCACGACCGCGCTCGTGATCGGATTCAGTGTGCTGGGAACCAGCGAATTCGTACCGACGGCAACCTTCGGAATCCTGATTGCCGCCACCCTCACCGTCGGCACTCTCGTCAATCTAACGCTGTTGCCGGCGATGGTCCGATTGGTCGAGAGGTGATTTGGAACCGCTACGATTCTTCAATGTCTTGGGGACGAAGTGAGCCGCGAATCGCTGCTTCGGCTTCCGAGTAGGTCGCCAGCAGCTTCTCCAGTTGCTGGCGCATCCGATCGACGTCGCGGCTGGTGTCGACGGATTCGCTGAGGATCGGTCGCAGCCATTCCTGCATGAGATGGAATTGCCCCTGCACGAGCTCGACGAGCACCCGAGGAATTCGGTGCTGGACAATGACTTTCTGGTCGGGCGGCTGCAACGCTTGCTGTTGGCTAATTTGCTCCAACGTCTTACCGGTCGTCCGCAGTGACTCGACCAATTCGACTCCCGCTTGCGTGACGCTATGTCGTAGCGATTCGACTCGCTCGTCCATCCTCGCTTCTGTCGCCTCGCCACCCGCGGCGATGGCTTTGGCGATCGTTTGCCGAATCGATTCGAGTCCGTCACGCATCGACGCGAGTTGACGCATGAGTTGGGCTGCGGAGTCGTCCCCGGTCATGCCGGCCATCCGAGTGCTCTCGATGAAGGCGTATTTGATCGCTTCCCAACGCTGCTGGTCCTGGGGTGTCATCGTGCCCAGCAACTCCTTGAACTTGAGCAAGTTCGCTTCGTTATCCGTGGTCAGTGTTTGCGCTTCCTGCTCATAGCTGCTCACGATCAAGCTCTGCAGCTCGGCATCATTCATCACGCTCGCGACACGCTCGGCAATGCGATTCATATTGCGATAACTGCCTTGCAATTTGAAGGGTGGCTCCGTCCGGTAGGCATCGGCTTGGGCCGCCGAGCGGATGTAGGCACGATTGACCTTCAAGACCACATCGCGGACGCGAGTGAGTTTTTCCAGTACTTCAACCATTTCGCGGGCGGCGTCAAGCGAGAGATTACCCTTGAGTTCGATGCCCTCGAGTGAACCTCGCCCGGCGGCGCGGATCAACGCTCGCGAGTCTTCCTGGGATGCCGTCGATAGCGGCGCGAGGGTCGCATTACTCGTGAGACAGTTTTCGAGGTAACTCATTTCGAACGCGTCGCTCGCGTCGCCAATGATCTCGCCAAGGTTGTAAACGTCGGCGCGATTGGAGAGCATGTCGGGGATTTGGAAACGGTCACCGCTCTCGGTGTACGGGTTTCCCGCCATCACCACCGCCACGCGGCGACCACGCAAGTCGTACGTGCGTGATTTTCCGTGGCGGACGCCCTCGATCTTGCGAGTCCCGTCGCACAGCGAAATGAATTTCTGAAGCAACTCGGGGTGCGTGTGCTGGATATCGTCGAGATAGAGCATCACATTGTCACCCATTTCCAGGGCCAAATTCAATCGCTGGATCTCTTCGCGGGCCGCAGCGTTGGGTGCTTCGTCCGGGTCGAGCGACGTCACGCCATGTCCGATCGCCGGCCCGTTGATCTTCATGAACACGATGCCGAGCCGATTGGCGACGTATTCCATCAGCGTCGTCTTTCCATACCCAGGCGGTGAGATCAGCAGCAGCAACCCCATTCGATCGGTGCGTTTGCCTTCGCCCGCGGCGCCCATTTGCTTGGCGAGGTTGTCACCGATCAGCGGCAAGTAGACCTCGTCGATGAGCCGATTGCGGACAAAACTCGTCAATACCTTGGGTTTGAATTCGTGAAGCCGCATCGATTCTCGAGCGTCGTGAATCAGTCGGGACTTAATCTGATGCAGTCGACGGAACGCAGGTACGACGGTGCTCATGTAATGCCGCACCCTGCTTAGCAACTCGTGGTAATGCACGTCCATCGCACCGCCCGAAATGAGGGCATGATTGCCGATGATTCCCGACAACTTACGTCGGAGCACAGCGTCCTTGATTGGCGAGTCACCCGACCCCTCGTTGAAGATCAACCAGGCGAGTTCATCGCGGTAATGGAGCGGTGATTCGCCATCACCAGTGCCCTTCCCCTCGCGCTCAGCGAGCGCCAGAAAAGCGTCTGCGGCATTGCACGCGAGACTGAAGCCTTGAACCGCATTTTGCTTCGTGACTTGGCTCAGTGATTGTACTAGGGCATTGCGCCCGATCTCGGTTCCGGCAGTTGCGAATGCTTGATAAAGATCAAGCGCAGTTCGGCTAACCACGGGATGTGCGTCTTCGCGAGCCAGTTCATCGAATAGGTACTCGGCGATACGCTGCGGCGTAATGTCGTCAGCAAACAAACCTCTGATCATCGGCAGCGATTCGGTCGCGATTTCGGCGAGTCGTTTGCGAAACTCCGCCACCGGCCGGACGCCGGGATAGATGCTGGCCAGATGCGCAAACCCCGCGACCCAGGCCACCATGGATGTCCGTGTCGTTTCGTCGACAAGATGGTAAAAAAGCAGTGAAGATGCCACACGCAGGCTCGGACGGTGCGCGAGTAAATCGACTGTCGCATCCGTCTCGACGAGGAATTTCAACAATTGCGCCGCATCGGCATCATGAACCCCCTTGGCGTAGCCCTCTTCAAATCTGCCGCCGCTTTGAGATTGGACCCAAGCGGGCGTGATCATCGCGGCATCGAGTGGCTCACCCCGCGAGCGGTGGTCATCAAACAGCGACACGGCCAAGAACTCGGCGCGATAAACTTCCGCACTCTCACTGATCCATTCTTGGTTCCAGAGCGAACGTGCGGCTAGCAAGTCCGCGTCCTTGATCGGCTCGAAGTACTGGGTCCCCGTCAAGTGCATGCACAACTCGCCATCACGAACGACCGTCGTCAAGTCGAGTGGTTGAGTATTGACGGCGAACTTGTGCTTGCCGAAGCGAATCAAGTCACCGCCGCCTTCGAACAGATCTAGACGATCTTTCAATTGACGAACCGCATCCTCGCGAATCGTCTTCACGCGACCGGTGAGGTCCTCGGCGCGGACGGCGTCATCGAGTGACTCCAGTTGAGCGACGATGTCGCGAACTTTGTCGACCATCAAATCACCAGCGAAGTACGACGCGATCTCTTCGGGAGACTTCATCGAACCGGCGCGACTCTGAATACCTTTTAAAATTCGGTCGGCTGCCGACGCGAGTGATTCGGCGCGACGATTTCGTTTTTCGACGAGCGCGACTTTACGCGACTCGAACGCGCCATAGACCTCCTCGCGTCGCTCGGCGAGTTGAACGACGAACTCATCAAACTCCGCGAATCGGCCCTCGAGTTCCTCGAGCTGGACCATCACCTTGGTCAAATACTCATCGCATTTCTCGGGCGTCTCAGAAACATCGAGATAACCCGACGTGGTTTGTTGAAGCAGCTTCAATTGGGATGCGAATTCGGCTTGCCCCTCGAGTCGCATCAGGTCACTGACCCGAGCTTTCAACGAGCTGCGCACACGGTTCACGCCCGTGAACACGTCACCGATCGAGTCGATGATCTCGGTGCGTTTCGTCGCGTCGTCGATCTTCAGATTGCTGACCGTTTCCGTGAGCAATTCGAGTTGGCTCGATGCCTCATCCGTTCGCTTCTCGAGTTTCTTGGCCTCAGCGACGGTGACGATTTCGGTGACGGCGGTCGCGAGCGCCTCAATGCGCTCACGGTACGGATCGAGGGCTCCTGGGGCGAGCAGGAAATCGACACAGCGGCGACTGAGTCGCTCCGCTCGCTCGGCCGTTTCGGTTTCTAGGCGTTCGATCAACGACTCGTCAACGTAACGCAATTCACGCAGCGAAATCGCTTGACCACGAACCGTCCGCAGCTTGGCGAGTGCGGCGACAAAGTCGTCGATTGACTCGAAACGGCCACGTTCGATTTCTTTGCCGAGCGATTCCGCATCAAGACGAACTTGCTCGCTACGATCGTTCGTTTCGCGGCGAACGCGAAGGACCTTGTCGAACTCTTCGACGGCCGCGATCGCCGCCTCACGCACCCTCCCCAGCGGTTCGGAGAGTTGCTCGGCTTCCGGTTTGTCGATCCAAAAGTAAGCGTCGAGTATGTCGCCGGACTTCTTGGCGAGATCGACATAGAGACCGTCATAATTGTCGTCCTTGTCAATGAGTTGCAACAGTTCGCTGCATTCGGCCATCCCGCGGACGACGTCCTTGTTGCCGATCTTGAATAACAGTGAATCGGGCTGACTCGACGTGATCACCTCGGGACCCGTGAACGGTGTCTGCCAAATCTGGATCGCGTGATGCTTTTGCGGCTCATCTTGAGTCTTGAAGCACACCATCTCGCCGCCCTCGAACAGCGTTTGACCGTGGCAAATCAAGGGCGTTTCGACCGTTTGGCGAATTAAGTTGTAGCGAAGCTGGACGTAATTCCCCGAATCGTGATTGTGGAACAGGTAAAGAAAATCTTCACCATTGGCTGCCGCGAGCGTGCGTTGGTAACGCATGTCGCTCAGCCCGTGATCGAAGCGTTTGAACTCACCGGTTTGCAGGTAATAGCCGCCCGGAAAAATGAGTCCCTGGTCACCGGGTAGCATCACACACGCGTGCTCGATCTCATCGAGTCGCATCGCCTTTTGAATCTTGGCGTTGAACAGTACGAATCGAAATTGGGATTCTTGATAGGGGCGGATCTTGAGCAAGATGAGGTTGCCGAGCACCGCGTAGTGGATCTCGGCGTCATCGAGCGTTTGATCGGCATGGTCGACCGGTTCGGCGTAGACCCCCGCACCCGTGTTCGTGTTGTTTTCAACTTTAATCGTCAAGTCGCCGCCAACGGCCTCGACGAACACGCGGTCTTCGATCGAGATGTGCGGGTGGGCACCGTAATGATGTTGGTCACGGGTCGTACGAATCCAGCGAAACTCATGCTGGGCCGGGTCCTTCACCTCATGTTCGCTGCGGTTGTCGAGATACTCGAGCGCACCCGAATCGATTCTCCACTTGAATGTTTTGATGTCACGTGGCGTTTTGCCGACACGAAACACCATGTGCATCAATGGACCGATGGTAAAGAATCGTTGGAACTTGGTGTCCTTGTAGAACCGATACAGTTCACGAAAGTCGTCATGGAAGCGTTTGTGATCAATCAAGTCCAACGCTTGCGGATGGAATTGGTGATCTCGCATTTGGTAGACGGAGAATACGTCCGCCATTTCGATGTCCGACTTGAGACCGAACTGGACGTTGTATCCGAGCAAGAACGAATCGCCGACGCTGAGAATGTCACGCGGCACACAGTTGTGATTCGTCGAAACTCGTTCCGTCGCCAACAACTTCGTTTCGATGTTCCCGAATACTTCGGCGCGGGACACATTCAAGCGTTTTAAACGTTCGCGCAAGTCCGTCGCGGCACCGCTAAGTCGGTTGCGAAGGACTTCGTAAGTTCCGGCGGCGAGTTGAGTGTCAGTCAAGGAAGAACGCTTCGTAGGTGGTGCTTGGTTCGGCGCTGGTGTTGAGCGCAGTAGGCCGGAACGAGGCTTGGGGAGTTCCGGCATGGATACGGGGGCGCATGCCGGATCGGAGTCGCTTTGGTTCCTTGATCCGGCCTACGTCGTTTTGCCGTTGGAGGTGACAGCTTTGGCGGTGAGTAGGGGACCTACCTTCTTATCGGCGACGTTGGAGGTTCCAGCCATGCCGAGCAAACTCGTGAGCTGGGTGCGTACGTCATCGGTCTTGGCCATGCCGAGTAGCTTCGCAATCAGCGCCGCGATCGATAGGTCTTTCACTCCGTCGGTATCGAGGTTGAATTGCTTCACCAGTGTCCCGACTTGATCCCGGAAATAATCGGCGTTGCCGTCGAAGAACGTGTCCTTGATATCGGTCGCCACGCGGCTGTTGTAAACGAATCGATCGATCGCTTTACCGCCTTTCACCGCGGACGTGATTTGCTCGAAGAACGCGCCGTCGCCGCCGACGATGTCGATGCGTGCAGCCCGAAGTGCCTCGCCGACCACGCTGGCTTGACTTTCAGCGATGCCCTTCTGTGCGTTGATCGCGGCGATCTCGACCTCTTTCTCCTTCTCGAGTTTGAGCTTGAACTCTTCGTGTTCCTTCCCGACGCTGTCCAACAACTTCATCGCCTCGGCTTTCTCGGTGATTCCGGTCGCTTCGCTATGATACTTCTCGCGCAACACGTTCGCCTCGGCGAGTCCTTCCTTTTCGAGGCTGACCGCTTTCGCTTCTTGGACACGGGCTTCGGCAAGTCCCGCGGCGGCTTTGGTCGCCGATTCGCCTTCCGCAAGCAGTTTTGCCCCAGCAGCATCCATCTCTGCAGCATCCCGTTTCGCTGCCGCCTCGATCCGATTCTTCTCCGCGAACAACTCGCTCGATTCCTTTTCCGCTTGTGCAAGTTTGGTTTGACGGATCAGTTCCTCTTCGGCCTTCATCGATGCCGCAGTCACTTGGACCTTCTTCAACCGATCGGCCTTAGCGAACTCTTCGGTATCCTTGATGCGTTCTTGCTCTTCGACCACCGCACGCTCGACGGCGACGCGTTCGCGAATCACCTCTTGGATGTTTCGTTTCTCGATTTCGATGGCTTTTTCTTTCTCGACTTCGGCGACTCCGACGACGCGCAAGCGTTCGGTGGCCTCGAGATCACGATCGCGATGCACACGTTCGAGTTCGACGGCGTACGTCTTTTCCTTGTTTCTCTGGGCGACCAAAATTTGACGCATCTTGTTTTCGTCGGCAACACCGAGTTCTTCGTCGGTGGCGATGCGAGCGCGTTCCGCTTCGAGACGTTGTTCTTGTTCGACCTTGGTCGCGGCGGCATGTTCGCGGGCCTTGATCTCTGCGATCTCGCGCTGTTGTTTTTCGACGGCGGTAACACGCTGACGCTCGAGTTCGAGAATGGTTTCCTCCGCTTGCACGTCTTGCTTCTTCAGCGTCTTCTCTTTGTCCCGGGTGAATTGGTTCTCCTTGACCTTTTCCATCGACGTCAATTCGGTGATCTTCTTGATCCCTTCCGCGTCGAGGATGTTGTTGGGATTGAGCAGCTCGAGGGGTGTTTGTTCGAGGTAATCAATGGCCGCGTCATCGAGTCGGTAACCGTTGAGGTCGGTGCCGATGACCTTCAAGATTTCTTCCTTGAACTTGTCCCGTTGGTCATACAGGTCGACGAAATCGAATTGCTTGCCAACGGTTTTGAGTGCTTCGGAAAACTTTGCATCGAAGAGTTCACGCAGTGTCTCGATCTGGGCACATCGCTTAGCGCCGATCGACTGGGCAACTTCTCGCATCTCTTCATCGGTTTTGTCGACGCGGATGAAGAACGCGACTTTGATGTCGGCGCGGATATTGTCGTTGCAAATCAATCCCTCTGAGCCTTCGCGATTGATCTCAAAGCTTTTGAGCGTTAGATCCATGAACTCATATTGATGGATCATGGGCACGACCCACATGCCGTCACCGGTCGCGACCCGCAGTCCCCCGCTACCGCTGCGGACGAGCGCCTTGTCGGGACCGACCTTGATGTAGAACTTTCTGAACGCCGTGACGACGAGGACGATCACGAGGAAGATGAGCGCGAGCAACACGATGACCGCGTCGGCGACCCAGCTTCGCGTGATGAACTGAGCGACCAGCCCGGATGAGCTGAGCAGATCAAACGATGCAATCATGACGAGACCTCTTGAGGAGCGGCGGTGACTTTGTAGAGACGGCGATCGGCGTCGAAAGCGACGATCGTGACGCGAGCACCCTTGCTCAGTTGCTCGGCATCCGTGCGGATATTCAGCAGCAGCGGTGCTGCGTCGGTTTTGAACGTGGCTTGGCCGAACGACTCCGTCACTTCACTGGACGAAACCGTGCATTGCTGACCAATCAGGGTACTCGGAGAAAAATGCGGTGCCGGAATGAACCAGCCACTGAGCGGTTGCGTGATGATTTTCGTCAATCCTGCCGCGATCACGATATTGCGACCACAGAGCAGTAGACTTGGGATGATCGACGGGGCGTGCTTGTGGACGTCAAAACCGTACCACAGAAAGTACGAAACA